>JADFQT010000262.1 GCA_022561675.1 Chloroflexota bacterium | reverse complement strand
ATACCCTTGATTACTTCCAGGATCTCCTCTTTAGTGGCCATGGTTCCTCCTAATGTTATTTGCTAGTGCTAGTTGGCGATTCCAGTGGTGGTTTTTTGGGAACAGGGGGTCCTGATTCAACTCAGAATTCCCGCAGGTCGATGACGCCGGCACTACCCATTGCCTTGGCATCATCATCCTCCGGCCCGGTGGGGTTACCTCGCCGCGCCTTGGCGCTGACCTCCTCCAGGGTTACTTCCACCAGCGCGGTCGCCCGCAAATCTTGGGAGGGAGGCGCGTGATAGTCCTGGCCCAGGGTTCGCCCGGGGAAATAGCGCCGCACCATCTGGTCGAACAGAGCGGCTTTATGGGACTCCTGGGTTATCTCCCGGGCCTTGCCGAAGAGCACCACGCTCCGGTAGTTCATCGAATGGTTCATGGCCTTGCGGGAATAAACCAGACCATCGGTCAGGGTTACCGTGACGCAAACCGGAGCGCCACCGGCCAGATGCTTCAGAGTGCGGCTGCGAACCGAGCCGTGCAGATACAGGAATTCGGGCTGCTGCGGGTCGTAATAGTAGGACATAGGGATGACGAAGGGCTGCTCATCCTGAATAAACCCCACGTGAGCCACCATACCTTGCACTAGAATGTCGGAGGTTTCCTCCGGCACCGCCCGCTCCGGGTGATTTAGAATTCTGGTCTTTTCCGGGAGATTCATAATTACCTAAGATTTATAATCTATCAACGGCGGCCGGATGAAATCCCTACCCGCCGGCTTCCTGAGACTCCAGCTGCTGGATCCGGGCCTGAAGTATACCGCCAAAACCCTGCAACGGTCCGTTTAACACGCCCAGCAGTCGATACAGCGGTGCCTGGAACTGGCCCAGCAGAGTAGCCACCAATTGGGCTCGGGGCGGCAGCGTGGCCAGACGTTCCACGTCGGCGGCGGGCAGTGCCGGGCCGTCTCCGATGACAGCTCCCTGGAAGGCCAGAGGCGACCTGGTGCTTCGGATGTACTCGCTGAGGGTTCTGGCGACATCCACCGGCTCATCGTAGCCAAAGGCCACGGCAGTGGGGCCGTTGACGATCTCCTTTAACTGGGGGCGATGAGCGGCATCGGCGGCCAGGTGCATCAGCGTGTTTTTAATTACCAAAAATTCCACGCCGGCCGCTCGGGTGCGGCGGCGTAGTTCGGTCATCTCATTTACCCCGATGTTGGTGTAGGTGGCAGTGACCGCTATCGTGCACCTCTCCAGCTTGTCCTTCAACTCCCTGACCCGATCTATTTTGGCCTGTGTTGGCAACGCTCCCTCCTTGATTATCCCTTTGAAATTGTTGAGCCTTTAAGGAATTACTAAAATTGGGAGATCTAAATCCCCCTCAGTCCCCCTTTTTAGAAGGGAGATATAGGGTGATTTCCCTAAACAGTTGCTCCACCGACCGTGTTTATCTATAAATTCTTGCCGCTGTAATTCCTTAAGTCCGATCTCTCCGGGCAAATAAAAAATCCCCGCCCCGTATGCCGGGCGCAGGGAGAGGGTTACATTCCTCGAAGAAGTTGCGCCTCGGCGGGCGACATGCCGTCCTTAGCCCCGTGCGGGGACCCGTGGTCTCAAGCGTATTCGATTTTTAAAAAAAGGCCGGTTTAAAAATTGCCGGACGCTGCCGGTTATTCCGGTGGTTTAAGGGCCTGCAGGCTGGTGATGTCCACCGGCACGCTGGGCCCCATGGTCGAGGTCAAATAAGCCGACCGCAAGAAGGTGCCTTTTACCGCCTCGGGCTTGGACCGAACAATGGCGTCCATCAACACCGAAAGATTCTCCAGCAGCGGCTGGGGCTCGAAGCTGGCCTTGCCGAACCGACCGTGAATTATCGCGGTACGGTCGGTTCGGTACTCCAAACGGCCGGCCTTGGCTTCTTCTATCACCCGGGGCAAATCCCTGGGCGGAACCATGGTTCCGGTACGGGGATTGGGCATCAGTCCCCGCCGGCCCAAAATGCGTCCCAAGCGGGCGATTTTTGGCATTATGTCGGGCACCGCCAAACCTATTTCGAAGTCCAGCCAGCCGCCTTCGATCTGTTCCACCAATTCATCGTCACCCACGTAGTCGGCCCCGGCTTGGCGGGCAATATCCGCCGCTTCGCCGCTGGCGAACACCAGCACCCGCACTTGCTTACCCAAGCCGTGGGGCAGGACCGCGACGCCGCGGACCATCTGGTCGGCGTGGCGGGTGTCGGCGCCGGTGCGAAGATGAACCTCCAGGGTCTCGTCGAACTTGGCGCTGGACAGCTCCTTGACCAGCTCAATAGCTTCCTCGGGCTGGTACAGCCGTTCGGCATCTACCTTTTGGGCGGCATCCTGATATCTGCGGCTGTGCTTGGGCATGCTTAATTCCCTTCCACTTCTATGCCCATGCTGCGGGCGGTGCCTTCAATGATGCTCATGGCCTGCTCCACAGAACTGGCGTTCAGGTCCTTGAACTTGCTTTCGGCGATTTCCCGCAGCGATTGGCGGCTGACTTTCCCCACCTTACCGTCTTGGAAATTACCGGCGCCCTTTTCCACTCCGGCCGCCCGGCGGAGCAGATCCGATGCGGGCGGGGTTCGGGTGACGAAGGTAAAGGACCGGTCCTCATACACGGTGAGGTGTACCGGCACAATGGAACCAGCCTGGGTGCCGGTACGCTCGTTGTACTCTTTGACAAAGGTCATGATGTTGACGCCGTGCTGACCCAGCGCCGGACCCACCGGAGGCGCGGGGGTGGCCTTGCCCGCTTCCAGCTGCAACTTGATGATAGCCCGTACCTTTTTCGCCACCGCCTGCTCCTGAAATGCCTTTCTTCGCCTAGGTTTTTTCCACTTGCCTGAAAGCCCTATCTTCGCTTAGGTTTTTTCCACTTGTAGGAAGTCCAACTCCACTGGCGTTTCCCTTCCGAAGAAGGAGACCATCACCCGAACTTTACCCTTGACTTCATCCACCTCGTTAACCGAACCGATGAAGTCGACGAAGGGCCCCTCGTTAATGCGAACCGTGTCGCCCCGCTCCAAGCCAATTTTAACCCGGACCGGTCCGGATTCGGCCTTGTTGAGGATGGATTCCAACTGACTGTCTTCCAGCGGCACCGGCCTGGGACGAGTATCTTTTTCGTCCTCAGTAGATACGAACCCGGTAACTCCTGGGGTGTTGCGCACCACGTACCAGCTTTCGTCGTCCATGTGCATCTGGACCAGGATATACCCGGGGAACAGCTTGCGCCGCTCCGAGCGCCGCTGGCCGTCCTTGAATATTACCTCTTCTTCGGTAGGTACGACAACCTGGAAGATCCGGTCCTGCATGTCCAAGCTCTGGATGCGCAGGTCCAGGTTTTTCTTAACCAGGTCTTCCTGCCCCGAATAGGTATGGACGATGAACCACTGGGAGAGGTTGCCTTCTTCTGTC
>JADFQT010000261.1 GCA_022561675.1 Chloroflexota bacterium | reverse complement strand
TCTCCGGCGTTCTCAAATTCCAGAATTTTCGTCGTTTTCGATAACGCTTCAGCTGCTGCAGTCCCGCTTAAAGCGCCGGAATGAATCATCTGGCCGTATTCGCTATGAAATAGCACATCCCGGTAAAAGGGATGCGCCCATAACATCTCCATAACGCTGCGAAATTCGCGCACAGCAGCTTCGAGTTCTTGACAATGTTCCAGGATTGCGCGTTCATTTTCGAGGGTATCCAGTTCAAATACCCTGTCTGCAAAAACAAATAACCATTGAGTGCCGATAATTTCAACCCACGAATCGGGGAGCACATTCGCTTTTGCCAATGCAATGTAGTCGTCAACCATCGCAAGAGGGACAGATACTTGCAGCGATCCCTGCGCTTCGGTGAAGGGTATCCCTTTCTTCTCCAGAGCTTCTGCGAATCCATCCATCACCGATCCTGCCATGAAATACCTGTCTACTCTCTCTCGGAAACAGTTGCGCAACGCACTACCCATCCTTTCTCTTGGATTTGCCCTTTTCTTCGTTAATCCATTAGTCAGTGCTGCCCAGAGCTTTACCGCCGTTCCCACAAGCATTGTTGAATTATCCCTCAGCGATGCCTCGTGGGGCGACTATGATGGAGACGGTGATTTAGATCTAATTCTCCACTTCAATACAGAAGATACAGACATTCAGTGCGGTGATACCGAAGCCAGCCTGACTGGAGAAACATTTATCGGGCAACCCATCCTTGGAACGGATGCCATTCAAACCGTTGGATGCAGTTGAGCAAGGACGCTTCCGAAGACACCATTAGAAGTTGGCGTGTATGCGAATGACCACGGCCGACCGCGTTTCCAGCGGGTGAAGGCCCCCGATAGGACCGAATTGGAAGCCCTCGTCCACCGCCTGAGCTAGCGGGTTGGGCGCTACCTGGAGCGCCAGGGTCTGGTAGAACGTGATACTGGTAACTGGGGCCACTGGGGCAACCGGGCCAGGAGTGGTCCGAGGGCTGCGAGAAGCGGGCGTTGATGTCCGTGCGTTGGTGCGCAACGAGTCGAAAGCCCAACCACTAAGGGATATGGGCGCAGAGATAGTCGTTGGCGATCTCGACAAACCCGAGACAATCGGTCCAGCAGTCGAAGGAGTTGATAAGATTTTCCTCCTGACCGGGAACGGAGAGGCCGAAGCGGAGCACGGTCGAAATGTTATCGAAGCCGCCAAACGGGCTGGCAATCCCCATATCGTGAGATACGCGGGATTCGGGTCTGAGAAGAGCCGTATCGTCAGGAACCAACAAGAGGTGGAAATAGCCCTCAAGTCTTCTGGATTACCGTGGACCCTCTTGATGCCTACGTTCTTCATGCAGAACACAATGTTGGGAGCACAGACCGTGGCGTCCGACGGCGTAATCTACTGGCTGATGCAGGACGCACATCTCGCCATGGTAGATGTCCGAGATGCAACAGAGGCCGCCGTGGCGATACTTACCGGAAGCGGCCATGAGGGTAAAACCTATGTCCTCACAGGGCCAGCTGCGATTTCGTTTCACGATGTGGCTAGCGCGTTCTCGAAGGCGCTCGGCAAGGAAGTCCGATACGTCGATGTTCCTAGGGAAGCGTTAATCGAGTCCATGTTAGGCATGGGTTTATCGGAGTTTACGGCCAACGGGTACGCAGAGCTAATGGAAGGGTTCATAGAGGGTTTCGCGGACGCTACAACCGACAACGTCGCTCTATTAACGGGCCATCCTGCTCGATCCTTCGAGACGTTCGCCCGCGACTTTGCCCAGGTGTTCGGAGCTAGTCCGTGATGAGCAAGAATAGCGCATGTTGCCTTCTCTCCACATGGGAGTAGTTTTGAGACAGCCGCCTGGCTTTTGGGACAGTGGCCCGTTTTGAGACAAGGCCCATCGAGGGGAAATGGACTTGTTCTCTCCCCCTTTACGGGGGATCCGCCTGAGGCGGAAGAGTGGGGGTGGACTTAGAGGAATTACTTTTGGAATTAAGTTGACCGACCATTAGGCCATACTATTCAGCGGTGAGCTAGCTGACCGCTGAATCCTAAACAGTCTGGACAATGCGGTTGACGAAGATGCCCGGTGTGATTACCAACTCAGGATCCAGGCCGCCGGGTTCACAGACCTGGTCAACCTCGGCTATGGTGATTTCGCCGGCTATGGCCATGACGGGGTTCCAGTTTCGCTGGGTGCCACGGTAGACCAAGTTGCCCAAAGTGTCGGCGGCGTCGGCTCGCAGCAAGGCGAAGTCGGCCCGCAGGGCCGGCTCAAACAGATATTCCCTGCCTCCAAAAGAGCGCACCTCCTTATCCTCCTGGTACCGGGTGCCAACACCATCAGGCAGGAAAACCCCGCCTAACCCGGCGCCGCCGGCCCTCAACCGCTCGGCCAGGACGCCTTGGGGGACCACTTGAATTTCAAGCCGGCCCGATCGCCAATGCTCCTCCACCGGGCCTCCATTTCCCGGGTAGAAGGGATCGGGGGAAACCAGGGTCTTCACCTGGCCGCCGGCCACCAGCTGGGCCAGGCCGAAGGACTCGGGATGGCGGGGCCACGACCCCTGGCCGATGATGGTCAGTCCGCCCACTCCCTTGGTCTGCAATTCCCGGAGCAGGCTCTCCGGCAGACCCCAACCGGCGAAGCCGGCCACCAGAATCACGGCGCCTTCTCCCACATCCTCGAGGGCGGCCCGGGCTGACAGATATACCTTAGTTCGGTTAGGTTTCTCCGCTTCACCGGTTTGGGCATCGATCATTTTGTGGCCTGCTGGTTTCACATGGCCTGGCTTTGGGAATTCTGGCGGTCAAAGTCGGCCAAGGGCAAGGGGGGATAGCTCCCATAATAGCCGACCGCCCCGATAGAATCGGGGCGGTCTGAGTTAGCACTTGTATCCGGGTCGACGCAGGAGTTTAGAAGTCCATCCCACCACCCGGCGGCATGGCCGGCATAGCGGACTTTTCCTGGGGGATCTCTGTGATCATCGACTCGGTGGTGAGGATCATGGAGGCTACGCTGGCCGCGTTCTGAAGCGCGGAACGGGTCACCTTGGCCGGGTCCACGATACCCTTCTCAAACATGGGACCCCACTCAAGCTTTTCGGCATCGAACCCGTAGTCGTCCTTCCCCTTCTTGAGCGCGTCCAGTATCACCTCTCCCGGCTGGCCCGAGTTGGCAGCGATGATACGCACGGGCTCCTCCAGGGCCTGCTGGACGATCCTAACGCCGGTGGCCTCATCCCCCTTCAGCTTCAGGTCGTCCAGTGCCTCGGCGATGCGCACGAGAATCGTCCCGCCTCCGGGCACGATCCCCTCCTCCACGGCGGCGCGGGTGGCGGAGAGCGCATCCTCCACCCTGGCCTTCTTCTCCTTCAGCTCCACCTCGGTGGCGGCGCCGACCTTGATGACCGCCACGCCTCCGGACAGCTTCGCCAGGCGCTCCTGGAGCTTCTC
>JADFQT010000036.1 GCA_022561675.1 Chloroflexota bacterium | reverse complement strand
ACTAAGCGGCAACCCCCAGCGCCCCGACCCAAGGGGCGCTGGAAGGAAGCGCGGGATGAACGTTCAAGAGCTGTACGACGATCTCACCAGAGACGCGGGCTTAAAATTAATATCGGCCACTAGCGTGGAGCGTTTCATACGAGCCCCGATCAACTTCTGGTGCGAGGTGAATGCTCCGACAGAAGAGAAGGAGCCGCTGGACCCGTATCGCCAGCGTCTCTTCAGCCAGGGGAATGCCTACCAGAATCAGGTCATCCAAGAGTCCTATCCCGGGACGGTGCAGGTACCTTTCCTCAACGAGGATGAAGGCCTGAGGCGGACCCTGGAACTGATGGCGCAGGGCGCATCTGCCATCAGCAACATGCCGCTGCTTTCCCGACCAGACGGAGTAGCAGGCCGGCCGGATGTGTTGGTGCGGGACGACACCCAAGGTTCCAACCTGGGCAACTTCGGGTATCAGGTGGTCGAAATCAAGGCCGTCCGGAAGATAACCCGCGGTCACATATTGCAGGCGGCCATGTATAACCGCCTGCTGGGCCGGGTGTTGGGACATGAATCACCCGAGTTCTATTTGCTGAACCTGGAAGGAACCATGCAGACCGTCCAAATGGCCGAGGTAGCTGCCGAGCTGGATTGGGCGCTGGATGAGATGCGCCAGATATTAGCAGGTAAACCAGTTGAGCCGTGCTACGGCGGGGCGGATTGGCCCTGGACTGATTATGTCAACCAGCAAGCGATAGCCGCCCGCGACGTATCGCTGGTTCCGGGGCTGGGCGAATCCAAACGCAAAGCGTTTGCCTCGGCGGGCTACACCACTGTTGAAACGCTGGCCGGCGCGAAACCGGAAGCTCTTACCAGCATTAAGGGAGTAGGTGCCATCAACGCCGGGAGGTTTTTAACCTCCGCCCAGGCTATCTGCCAGGACCGTCCCGTTCCTCGTAGCACTGAATGGCGCCTTCCCCAATGTACGGTGGAGGTGTTCCTAGACCTGGAAGGAGCCGATTCTGGCCTGGATTCTGAGGGACCGGGCCGGGAGGGAACGGGTTGGGTCAATTATCTGATCGGCAATGTGATCCGCTGGCCCGGACGGCCGGCTACCTATAAGCCCTTTTTTGCCGCCAACTTCGAACAGGAGGGGCTGATTCTTGGCGAGTTCTTCCAGTGGGCCGGTACTCTGGAGGATGCCCGGTTCTACCATTGGCATCATTACGAGAAGACTCATTTGACCCGGATGGCCAGCAGCCACGGGCTGGAGCCGGCCTTGGTTTCCCGGGTGCTGGATCGGTTGGTGGACCTTTCGCCAATTACCACCGGAGCCTTCGCCTTTCCCACCTACAGTGAAGGTCTCAAGGATATTGCCAAATACTTGGGATTTACCTGGAGGCAGGAGGATGTGTCGGGACAATCCTCCATGGCCCTTTACCAGGAATATGTCGAATCAGGCGGGACCGACGACAAGACCCGTCAGAAACTCTTGGACTACAACGAGGACGATTGCCGCGCTACCTTGCACATTTTCGATTGGCTCACAGGCGAGCGAGCCGACGAGTAAAGAGGCGCACGGGCGATTTCTCCGGTCTTGTATCTTCTCCCACAGGCAGCCAGGCCGCGGTTTTAGAGGATGTGATACATCAGGTGGTGCTGCCGCAGCACGTCCTGCGCGAAATCGTTCTCCACGTCGCGCCACACTGAGTGGATATGGTTGGCTTCGTTTTGGACGTTGTCGAACTCGACGATGAAATTGCCGCCGTGGATACGGTAGTAATGGTCCCGGCTGCGGTCCAATCCGCCGGCCCAAACCAGATAAAAGTCGTCTAACCCGGTCTGCTTCACCTGGTCCAGCCGCTTTTTGGCGATTTCGGGATCCGTCTGGGTAATGTACTCGGTGATTAGCGCCATCATTATCTCTTTCTGAGTTCCGGACAGCTGGGAACAGGCCAGCCCTTCATTGTCGTGCACCGCCTGCTTGCTGGAGTTGTAGGCGATAATGTCCCAGGGTGCCTTGTCGTGGATAATCGCCTTGGAGCGCTGGCCGGCGTCCAGGCTGGCCATCAACTCTATGGCGATATCTTCCCGCTGGTCCAACAGGCGCTTGCCCTTCTCCGCTCCTTTGGGAACCTCCGCCGGATTGGCTCCGAAGAAGAAGGGGGTAACCGAGATTACTTCATCGCCCCAGATGCTGAAGTGCAGGGAGACGTGATGGCCTTCGACGCGCCATCCCCAGGGGTCGCTGCCGCCGGGCTCGCCGAACACGGTCCAGTAATAGAGCTCCGGATTACGGTCCCAGGTCACATGTCCAGCTTCCTTTTCCAGCGGACCCAGGATCAGCTCATGCTGCATGATTCCCTTGGCGCGCTCATTGGCGGCTTCAGTCAGGCCGGTGGCCATCAGGGTGTAGGCCAGATCTCGCTGGTCGGAGGTCATGTCTCGAAGCGGCAATCCATGCCGATTAAGGGGCGGGTAATACCAGAAAATGCGCTCTCCGTCCATGTAATGGAAGGTGGCCTTGGCCTTCTGCTCAGCGGAAAGGGTGGCTAGCCACTGGTTCGCGGCTTGAGCCATCCGGCCCGAAACCTGGGTTTTTACCTGACTACCCTGTACTGCCATTTCATTCCTCCAAAGTCATCTCTGGCAAAGCCATCTCGGATTAGGCCGAAGGCGTTCCTGCCGCTTCAGCCCAGCAAGGGAGCCTTTTGCTGCTGCAAAAGTTTAGTGGGCCCTATTTCGGCTGTCAACCGCTGCACATCTCGCCGCGGTTTGGTGGGGATCACCTATGGCCCCAGTAGAGCTTACCGGCCGTGGCCGGAGGCTCAACTTGGCATAGAGATAGGATGAGACGCCAGGTTACAGGCTATGGTACAGAATCAAATGCTCCCGCAGTACGTCGTTGGCGAAATCGTTGTCCACATCCCGCCAGACCGAATGGATGTGGTTGGCCCCGTTCTGACGATTATCGTACTCCACCACAAAGTCGCCGCCGTGGAGGCGGTAGTAGTGGGGCTTGGCCCGGTCAATCGGCCCGCCCCAGGCCAGGTGAATATTATCCAAGCCACCACCCGGCCACCATCCTGCAGGACATCGGCCAACCGCTGCTGAGATATGTCGGACCGCACCTTGGTGATATATTCGGTGACCAGCGCGGTCAGCACCTCCTTTTGAGTGCCGGACATTTGGGAGGCGGGCAGACCCTGCTCCTTGGGGAGGGAGGCACGGGAGGCATTGAAAGTCAGAATATCCAGCGGGGCCTCGTCGTAGATTATCGCCTTGGAGCGCTGGCCCGAATCCATGCTTTCCATCAGCTCCATCGCCAGGTCTTGGCGTTCAGCCAGGATGCGCAGGCCCTGCTTCGGGCCCTTCCTAACCTCCGCCGGGTTGGAGCCGAAGAAGAAGGGAGTAACCGAAATCACGTCTTCACCCCAGACGCTATAGTGCAGGGACACGTGGTGGCCCTCGACTCGCCAACCCCAGGGCTCGGTTCCAGCCGGGTCGCCAAAGATGGTCCAGCTGTAGCGCAGAGGATTTCGCTCGTAGGTGACAACCTTCTCATCAATTTCCAAGGGACCTAAGATCAGCTCGTGGTCGATGATCAGCTTGGCCTGCTCATTGGCCCGCTGGCTCAGCCCCGAAGCCATCAGAGCGTAGGCCGCCTCCCGCTGAGCAGGCTCCATGTCTAATAGCATGAGCCCGTGCCGATTCATGGGAGGGTAATACCAGAAAATTCGCTCGCCATCCATGTATTGAAAAGCGGCTCGGGTTTGCTGTTCAGCGGACAGCGTTTCCAGGAGTTTGAGGGCTGCCTCCCTCATCTGTGCCGCGGCCTGGGAGTGGGGAACGTGCTTATCGCCAGGTTGGGGATCATGGATATGTTCCCGCTGAGTAACCATTTGGCACTGCTCCTTATTAAAAGTCCCGGGGCAAAATGTCCTGCTTCGACGCCCGGCGAGTCGGCAGTATTCGGCACAGCAGAATTGGCCGGAATTGGACCCAGACAGGTTCGCTAGTACGCATTGCTGCCGAGTTTAGGGGCACGTACCTCGGCTGTCAACGCGGTTATTGGTTAAGCGTAGATGTGGGGTAGAATAATCTGGGGAATCGTTAATGACAGTCAACAAAGATTACAGCCGCGAAGCCTGGAGCCGCCGGAAGAGAGAATCCACAGAGGAAGAGAGGCCACCGCAGCGCTACCATTATTGGGAAACGCAGCACGAGCATAGGCCGCGGGTTCGGCGGGTGAACTATCTATTTATCTTTTTTGGTCTCTCTGTAGCCACGATGATTGGATTAGTGCTGCTAATGTTGTATTCCCTGGCCAGTCTTCTGCCCAGCTAGCGCCAGTGGCGGTTATCCTAACCCTCCACCAGAACCTGCTGCAAAGACTCCTCCAACTCTTCCAGGGTTACGAATCCCTCGAATCGCTGGTGAATCCGCCCTTCAGAGTTGAGTACGAAGGTCCAGGATTCGTTAAACCAGTCGGGCAACCGATCCAGCTTCCATTCGCCCACCGCCTCGGTGAATCGGGCTCGGCTGAGGTCCCCCTGGATCTCCTCCGGGTTGTCGTAAATCTCCACGTGAATGAAACTGGCTTCGCCCAGGTGAGCGTCTTTAAGCTCTGAGACGGTATCAACTTGAGGCCCGCAGGTAGGGCTGGTGCAAAAAGCGGGCGTGGCAAAGACAATAACGGCAGGCCGATTGCTCTCGATTGCATCTGCAATGGAAATCTGGTACAAGTCCGGGTCCGGGGTAAAGTCGGTAGTCAGAAGTTGAACATCTCCGGTGTTGCCGAGGGTCTTGGTGCGGCTGAGGGGAGGCGCATTACCCACGTCCGGCACCAGCGATTTCTCCGCTATGTCCACGTCCAACCGTCCGCTGCCGGCGAAGTCTCCGTCTTGGACCGAGACTTCCAGCCGCCATTTGCCCGGGCGGTCAAAGGTCAACTCGGTACTGTAAGCGCCTCGTATGCCATAGGGCCAGAGGTGAAAATCCGCGATCTTGGTCTCGACCACCTCACCGTTTCCGTCGAGCCTCCGCGTGGTGACGGACGCGGTGGGAGATTTGACCAGGGCTGAGGGGGTGACCAGCAGGAAGGATACCCGCTGGGTGCCAACGCGGAGGTCTTTGGTGGCCAGGATCGTCGTAAGAGAACCGGTGTCGCCTTCGACCAGCCCCTGGTCCTCACCGGGGGCACCAGGTATAGAGGCGCAGGATACCGCTGCCACCGAGACTAGCGCCAGCAGAGCGATGACGAACCCGTTCCCTCTGGCCGCCAAGCAGGCTCCAAGTTTCATGGCCCATCCTTATAAACGCCGAAGGTAAAGGCAGATAAGCCGAAGTCCGGAGAATTTGAGCTCATCCGCAACTCTTGACCCTGAGCGTAATGAGGGTGATCCACCAGCTCGTAGAGTCTGGCCACGTTTACTTCGATATAGCTATCGCCGTTATCCCCGATAATAACATCCCGCCCTTTGTTCTCCTCCGTTAGGGCCTGGCCATTCATGGTGAGAAGGACGCGGTAGGATTGATTGGATTCCGCGGTAAGCACCGCGTTCACGCTTTTTGCCGAGTATTTTAGGGCGATATAGTCTTCATTTTCGCTGGTTTCGCGGGCGTGTCGAGAACTCTCCGCCATGATCGACCATGGTCCGTTGAAGTAGATCTTGTGAGGCACCAACTCGGCAGGCGCTTTCAGGGTTACCACCTCATCCCGACTAACGAAATACTCCGGCTGAATCACGTAAGCGCCCCGACCGTACAGGGCAGCGGAGAAGTTGCGCTCGCGTCCCGCGTAAAGCTCGGGGGTTACCTGGGCGTTTCGGGTGTTCAGGAAGGTCATGTCCACCTCTTGGTCGGTGGGCAGGACCAACTTGTCGTCGGACAGGTTCGCGCCGGCCTCGGCCAACAGCAATCGGATTTGCTCTTCGGTCTCGCTATAGCCCCCTTCGCCGAAATGAGTGTACCGCACGACTCCGTCCTGGTCGATCAGGTATTTGGCAGGCCAGTACCGGTTGCTGTAGTTCTTCCAGGTGACGTAATCATTATCCTGGGCTACGGGCCAGATTATCCCGTTATCCCGGGTGGCCTGCACCACGTTATCGTAGTCCTTCTCGAACTCGAACTCCGGCGTGTGCACCCCCAGGATCACCAGCCCGTCGTCGGCGTATCTGGAGTGCCATAGCTTCAGGTAGGGGAAAGTGCGAATGCAGTTGATGCAGGTGTAGGTCCAGAAATCCACCAGCACCACCTTGCCCTCCAGCTCCTCTATGGTCAGAGGGTCGCTGTTAATCCAGGCAGCAATGCCTTCCACCTCGGCGGCCTGAGGACCCGGCGCCGGCTTCCGGGGTTCCCTGACTTCGTTGGACTTGGCGTCGGTGGGCTTGGCCTCTGCCGAGGCTTCTGCGGGGACCCTCGCAGTGGCCTCTTTAGGGGGAGCGGCCCCACTGGTAAGGGTGGGAGCAACAGTGGCGCTTACCGAATCGCCGACCGGACTGGATGGGTTGCCCAAGTCGCTGGAGGCGCAGGCGAGGGCGGTAAACATAGCCGCTACCAGCAATATGGTCACGAACCAGGTGCTCTGCCGCATTTTCTTTATCACTCCAGCTTTCCCTTACAGCCCGGGGAATCAGGTTTTAGTGTCTTGGCAAGGGTTAAAAAGGCAAGGTCATAGCCTCAGTCCAGCAGCTAATATTACGCTGTCCCCACTATAACGGATGCCCCTGCTGACAAATAAAATACCGAGGGCCTCAAAACAGCAGGTTCCTGACCGGAGGGGGACGAGTATCGCATTACCGGAACTTATCCGATCCGGGACTCGCCAGGGCCGGGAGACCAGGGGAAGGTACTTCCAAATTGTCTACGCGTTTCGGAAAAGTTGGGCCATGAACCAACCAGCTGCTGCAAGCTGCGTTCGCCGGATAGTACGGTCTTGTCAAAGCCAGGATACGCCAACAATTTTACCTGTGTTACACTCTACTCCAAATTGGGATCGGCTCCAACCAACAGGGGGCCGGGTAACCCCGGTGATTTTTCGGTAATTTCCCGGCAATTTCAAGGAGGACCAGATTGCAGGACACCGCCACCTCCACCCTGCTGGCACAGCGAATAATCGACAATGTTTCCCATGTAATAGTTGGTAAAAGGTCGGTCATTGAGCTGGCCGTGGCCACCCTGATTGCCCAAGGCCATATGCTGGTGGAGGACGTTCCGGGCGTGGGCAAAACGATGCTGGCCAAGAGCCTGGCCACCTCTATCGGATGCAGCTTTAAGCGGATCCAATTTACGCCGGACTTATTGCCCAGCGATGTGACCGGTATTTCGGTCTACAACCAGCAGTCGGGAGAGTTCCAGTTTCGGGAAGGCCCGTTAATGTCCCAAGTAGTGCTGGCGGATGAGATAAACCGCGCCACCCCCAAAACTCAATCGGCGCTGCTGGAAGCCATGGAGGAGCAACAAATTACCGTGGATGGAGTTACCCATAAGCTCCACCCACCCTTCCTGGTGATGGCCACGCAAAATCCCATAGAATACGAAGGAACCTTCCCCTTGCCCGAGGCCCAGCTGGACCGCTTTCTCATGCGCATCAGCCTGGGTTACCCGAACTTGGAGGAGGAGCTGGCGATCATAGAAGGCCAGGAACAATCTCACCCCATCGACAGCTTGGAAGCCGTGGCGAACTCTCAGGACATCATTGGCCTGCAAGAGGCCGCCAAATCGGTCTACGTAGACCGGCTGGTTCGCCAGTACATCGTCAGTTTGACCGAGGCGACTCGGAACCATCGGGAGGTCTCGCTGGGAGCCTCGCCGCGGGCTTCGCTGGGCCTGTTCCGGACCTCCCGTGCCCTTGCTTTGATTCGAGACCGAGACTACGTGATACCCGACGACATAAAGATGCTGGCTCCGGGCGTAATCGCCCATCGGATAATGCTGTCCCCGTCCGCCCGAATGCGGGGTGTTCAGAGCACCGACGTGGTAGAGGACTTATTGACCAACGTGCCAGTTCCTGGGGCGACCCGTTAAACTTGGGCGGGGTTGCTTCCTAAAGCGGCTAGCACCTGGGCCGTGATTCCCGGCCGGACCAACTATGCCCGGAAGTTTAAGCTCCGGAACATTAAATAGCGGAATCAAGTTCGCACCGGACCAGAGCAAGTGAGAGTTTTAACCAAGAGAAAGGTTGGAGTAGTAGCGCTCCTGGCGGTGGTGACCTTTTACACATTGGGCACCGGGTTCCAGTTCTTCTACCAATTCCTCTACACGATTCTGCTTTTGCTGGGTATCGGCTTCAGTTGGGCCTGGCTTAACCTGCGAGGTTTGGAAATTCGTCTGACCCGCCTATCCACTCGCGGGCAGGTCGGCGGCTACCTGGACGGTCAGCTACAGGTGATCAACCGCAACCGGCTTCCCAAGTCGTGGCTGGAAGTCACCGAGGTTACGGATTTGCCGGGTTACACTTCGGGAAGAGTTATCGGACTGGTAAAGGACCAGAGCAGAACCTGGAGAATCGAGACCTATTTGGCCAAAAGAGGTATCTATCTGACGGGGCAGGTAGAGGTGACCAGCCAGGACCCCTTCGGGTTTTTCCGCTTGAACCGCCGGTTTCTAGCACCTCAGAGCTACGTGGTCTTCCCAGCCACAATCCCGCTGCCAGACCTGGATCCACGGGTGGCGAATTTGCCCAGCGATAGTCGCTACACCCGGCGCGCAACTCATATAACTCCGGACTCTTCATCAATTCGAGAGTACAACCACGGCGACAGCTTCCGCTCCATTCACTGGCCCTCTACGGCCCGAATGAACCGGCTTATGGTCAAGGAGTTTGACATCGGCATTTCCGCGGAGGCTTGGGTCTTACTGGACATGTATCGGGGCAGCCACTTCGGAGGCGATGTGGTGGACAACACCGAGGAACTGGTGGTGACGGTGGCGGCCTCCCTGATTACCAGAATCTCGGAATTATCGATAGCCACCGGGTTGGCCGCCAACGCCGAGGCGTCCTATGTCCTTCGGCCCGACACCAGCCCCTCTCAGTTGGGGCGTTTGATGGAAGCTTTGGCGGCGATGCGAGCCCATGGGGATATAAGTTTGGAACGCTTCATCTACGACCTTAGGCCCCAGCTGAGTCGCTTCAACACATTGACTGTGATTACGCCGTCCCGGCACACCGAATGGATCCCAGCCCTGCGCCGGCTACGCCGGCAGGGAGTTAATGTCTCCGTGGTCTACATCGACCCGGAAAGTTTCGGCGCCAGCCCTGAGCTGCAGTCGCCTCTGGGGCTCCTCCACCTAGGCGAAATACCAACCTACGCGGTGAAAAAAGGTGAGTCCCTGAACGAAGCACTGCGGGCTCCGGTGGGCACCGGGGCTTTTCTTACCGGGGAACCTGAAGCCTCCTTAACCACTATGGAGGCCGCCCTATGACCACGGGCAGCCTGGTCAACGCGGTGGCCGCCCGGAGCGGCGCTAGTTGGGAATCCCTGGGAGATGGCCTCCTAGCCGTGGCTCGGTTCTTCCGGCCGAGGGACGGCTGGTTATCCCTGGCGCTGCTGGCGTTAAACTTGATGGTAGTGATTTGGTCGGTCGAGGGGGCCGATTGGGTCCCTACCCCCAACCTGGCGGGGTTGATCCTCCTGGCGATGCTAACCGGTTTGTTCCTCTCCCGAGTGCCGGTTTGGGCTATTCTGCTGCTGCCGGTGGGATTCGCAATAGGAGCCCTGGTCATCTTCTGGCAGCTAACCTCATTCCAGGCCGAGGGCCTGGAGTTCGCCAACGCGGGGGAGTTGCTGGAGCGACTCAACTTGTGGCTGGCTGCCGCCAAGACGGGCAGCATCAACATCGACCGGGCGCCCTTCGCCTTTGGACTAATGGTGGTAACCTGGACCTCCGGATTTCTGGCGGGCTGGGTCTTCTTCCGGTACGGCAATTTCTGGGGTGTTTTCATTCTAGGAGGCGCCGGACTGGTCTCCAATCTCACCTACCTGCCCGCATCTGCCAGTCGCGACCTGGGTTTCTACCTCCTTACCGCCCTTTTGCTAGTGGCCAGGGTGCAGTCGGTGCGGCGTCGCCAGGGGTGGGATGCCCGGAACATACGGTACGACGGGCATCTTGGCGCACTGTCTATCTTCGACAGCTTTCTCATAGCCATAGTGGTGTTATTGGTGGCGTTCCTCATGCTGCCGGTGGGAAAGCCTTGGGGACCCACCCATGAGACTTACGAGTATCTACGCTCTCCCCTGGTTCGCTGGGAGGACGACTTCAACCGCTTGTTCGCCGGACTTCCCGCCCGACGCCCCTTAGCCTACCGAATATGGGGCGACGTAATGGCGTTTCAAGGAACGATAGACCCGGCATCTACAGTTGTGTTACAGGTGAACTCTCCCGTCCCCATGTACTGGAGAGCCCGTACCTATGGCACATACACACCAAAGGGATGGGCTTCATTGGATACAGTATTGAAGCCCACAGATTGGACGCCCACTTATTCCGTACCCCAGCCCTATCTGAAACGGTTCGAGGTCAACCACGCAGTTACGCCGAACTATAACTCGCGAAACCTCTTCGTGGGCGGCCAGATATTGGAAACGGACCGCGACGTTCGCGTGGAAACCTATGACTCCCCCACCTATACATTAGAGTTAGACACACCGGGCAGTGGCATCGACTTGCCCCCGAAATTGGAACTCGCCTCCGTTAACCTGGGCCGGGCTTTGAAGGGCCCCGGGGTTATTGTCGGGGACGCAGTCCTGGCCCAGACACTGCCCCAGGGGTTTGAGTTAGTGGAGGTCGTACGCGAACAGGGAGAGGTCCAGCGGGTCCGCATCACCGAGGTCATCGCCCAGCAGCCGGACGTCCTCTCGGTGCGCACCGGCCGGGGCTCGGTCAAAGCCGGAGAAACCTATCAGATAACCTCCTCAGTTTCCTTAGCCGAGCCCCAGGATTTACGCCAGGCCGGCGTGGATTACCCCACCTGGGCCCTGGACAGATACACCCAGCTGCCTGCTGATTTTCCTCAGACCATTAGAAGCCGGGCCAGGGAGGTGACCTCCGGTGCGCCGACTCCTTACGACAAGGCCAAAGCCGTTGAAGAGTACCTCAAAAACAACTTCGAATATAACCTGAAGATAGAGCCCCCGCCCTACGACGCGGATGGTGTGGAGCATTTCTTGTTTACCCAGAAGGAAGGCTACAGCGAATATTTCGCCTCGGCCATGACGGTAATGCTGCGTTCCGAAGGGATGCCAGCCAGACTTGTCACAGGGTATTCCCTTGGCGATAAACTGCCGGACCAAGACGTTTATATGGTGACTGACCGACATAGCCATGCTTGGGTGGAGGTATATTTCCCAAGATACGGGTGGATACTCTTTGAGCCCACCCCTGGCAGAGAAATTCCCAGGGCGGTCAGGCCCACACCAGGTCTTGACCTGGACGAATCGCAGGGATCGGGCCTTGATTCTTTGGACGATGTGTGCGAGGACGAGGAAGAGGAGGAGGGTTGCGAGGACCAAGGGGACGTGGCAGCCGGCTTCGGCGCCGATTCGGCTGAAAACACCTCCTTTTGGACCAGGCAGTTGGTTCCGCTGCTGCCATGGCTGGTCATAATTCTGGCCGGGGCATTGGTGGGAGCTATTGCCAGTTGGGTTTTCTGGAAGCGATTTATGACGGCGTCTCCAGACCCTCAGATCACCTTCCGACGACTGGCTTTCCTGGGCAGGTTGAGCTCCGTTGGGCCCGCTGATTACCAAACTCCTTACCAATACCGCAGCCGGCTGGACCAGGAATTTCCCGGACAGCGGGAGAATTTGGCAGTGATATTCAATCACTACGTGGGTAGCCTTTATGGGAAGAAAGGCCTGGCTGAAGACGAAGAACGGCGGCTGGTTCGCGCCTGGATGGGCATACGGCTTCCCATGCTGCTTCATTTGTTCCGGAGGAGGAGTTCATGAATGCTCAAAAGTATCACATCCTAGAGCAGCCCATGGGCTGGATGGGTTTGTTAGGCACAGATCGGGGGCTCCGGCGTTTGAGCCTCAAACCAAACCCCCAAGAGGCGTTGGATAACCTGGGTCCGGGGCTGGAGCAGGCGGTTCACGAACCCGACGGGTTTGATTCCGAGCTCGACTGCCTGGAACGCTACTTTCGCGGTGAGAGCGGCGCGCTTGACGAGATAGAGCTGGACCTGGAGGATGCCACACCCTTCTTCAAGTCGGCCTGGCAGGCCTGCCGGTCGATACCTCCCGGAGAGACGCGCAGCTATGGCTGGCTGGCGGCGGCAGCGGGCCGGCCCCTGGCAGCGCGGGCGGCTGGGCAGGCCATGGCTAGAAACCGGGTGGTTCTGGTTATCCCCTGTCACCGGGTCATCGGCGGCAACGGCGACCTTCACGGTTATGGGGCGGGCGGGCTGCAAGTAAAGGCCAACCTGCTAGCCATGGAACGGGGAGGGGCCTTGGCGCTGGCCTGAAGGCTTCTCGGGCCCCAACTCCCGCATTCATTCTAGATTCGGAACTTTTTTCCTGGCGGCTCCGTCTTTATTTAGGAGTAATCTGAATAAGGAAGGTGAGGGCCATGAGCAAAACCCTGCTAATCCTAGCGCTTTTGTTATCCGTATTTCTTATCGGTTGTAGTTTCGCCGGTGCTCCGGCTTCGGAAATCGAGTCCCGCGGATTCAGCACCCTGAGCGACGCAGAGCATGCGGGGGAGGCTTTCGGTCCGGCGGGCGGGGCAGGTGCGGCGGCTCCAGCGGTAGCGCCGCAGATGGAAGGGTTCATTTCCTCTCAGTCCAAGTCCTTTGGCGATGACGCCCGCATCCAGCGGGGAGCGACCGATGCGGCCGCCGCGCCGGTTTCCGGCGGCGGGGATAACACTCTTCAGTTGGCCCAGCGCCGGGTTATTTCCACGGCTTCAATTTCCATCGAGGTGGAAGAGGTACAGGTAGCTTCCGTGGAGGTGAGGAGAATCGCCGAAAACCTGGGAGGCTTC
>JADFQT010000260.1 GCA_022561675.1 Chloroflexota bacterium | reverse complement strand
CAGACATTGAACCTAATATGGTCGAAAATCAGGAGACTCTAGTTTGGACCGCTCTCAGGGAGTGCAATTGGGTGCAAGCCATGGAGGGCGACATTGATACCTCCCATTTGGCGATTCTGCACTTAGGCGGCATACAGGCCGAGGAAATGGAGCCTGGTACCTTCGACTACTACACAGTGCGAGACCGGCAGCCTCGCTACCGGGTAACCGATACCGAATATGGGACGATGTACGGGGCATACCGGCCGACCGATGACGATCAAGACTACTGGCGGATTGCCCAGTTTCTCTTCCCGTTTTATACATTGATTCCCACCGGTAGGCTGGGCCAGCAGGTACTAGTACGAGCTTGGGTGCCCATGGATGACGAGCACACCATGTTCTGGTCCTTGTCGGTTCCTAGTACTCGACTGAGGACTGCAAGCCAGATCAGGCCGGGACGGAGCGGCGAGCCTTTCCCGGGTACTACCGGGAGCCCCCAATTTCTACCCAACTCAACTGACTGGTTTGGGCGCTGGAGGCTCGCCTCCGGCAAATCCAACGATTATATGATTGACCGCGACGTCCAGCGTAACGGTAGCTACACCGGCATCGACGGGATCCATCTTCAAGACCAAGCTATCACAGAGAGCATGGGCGGCGTCATCGACCGCACTGAGGAGAACTTGGCCAGCAGCGACGCGATGATTGCTCGTACTCGCCGCCGCATGACCCAGGCGGCCATTGCTCTACGAGAAGGGAGTCCGGCACCGGCAGTGGACAATCCCGGGTTGTACCGCCAGCGCTCGGGTGGCGTGATACTGCCCAAGGGCGCCGATTGGATCGAATCGACCAAGAAGCTGCGTGAGGCTTTTGTAAGCCACACTGAATTGGTCGGCAACTAGCAATCAGGCAGCCGCGCCTGGGAATAGGCTAGCTCACGTCGATTCCCCTGCCCCCTTTGAGAGAGAATGGTTGGTGTGTGGGTGACCGGCTATCCCGAACGCGGCTCAAACGATATTTAATAGGCCGTGACCGGCCAGCGAAAGGAAGGGTAAAAATGGTGAGACGAATCCCGATTGTAACCAGGGAACAAGTGCCGGAGGCGCAGAAGGCCGCTTACGATGAGGTGGCGGGCATCCGAGGGCGGCCACCGGTAGTTGGCCCGTCCTCGGTGATGATCCACAGCCCAGAAATGGCAGTTCGTGTTGGTCGATTATCGGCGTACTTGGTAGAGGAAAGCGACCTGTCTGAGAAGGTCAAGCGGCTGGGCGCTATGATAGCCGCCCGCTCCATAGATTGCCAGTATGTTTGGAATGCCCACGCCGCTGCCGGGCGCCGGGCCGGACTTGATGACGGTCTGGTGGACGCCCTGAGAGACAAGAAGCCGCTACCGATGATGGACCCAGATATCGCGGCTTCGGTCGAATTCGGGCTGGAATTGACCGGTACCAACAAGGTAAGCCAGAAGACATTCGACGCAGCCGTAGGCCAACTGGGAGTCCGAGGCCTGACCGAGTTTACGACCTTAATCGGCTATTACCGAATGATCGGCCTGAACGCCAATGCCTGCACCATCGATCTGCCCGAGGAGCGAACCGAGCAGCTCTTGCCCGTTTAGGCCTCGGACACCTGGCAGAATCGTATTTGAACGTGGAGCGGAAATTTTGAATTTCCGGCGAGGCATAAATCGAAAAGCCCAGGTGTACAAAGCAGGCAGTGTCTTGCGCCTCTAATTGTTGGGTGTCTTAGCGAGTGAATATGTTGACGACCGGACTATCGCGGGAATTGGTTTACTCCAGTCGGGGAATTGTATGTTCCAACTCTCCCCTGGCCGCCTCCGCCGGGATTAGGGTTATGCAAGAGGGGGGCAATGCCTTCGATGCGGCCTTAGCCGTGGCAACCGCTGAGGCGGTGACCCTGGTCCCTTTTTGCGGCATGGGTGGAGACTCTTTTATTCTGCTGTACCAAGCATCCTCCGGAAAAGTCACTGAGGTAAATAGCAGCGGAGTGGCAGCCACTGGAGCCACCGCCGATTACTACCGGTCGTTGGGCCACCGGACTATGCCACTGGAGGGGCCACACTCGATTTCAGTGCCCGGTGAAGTGGCGGCTTGGGAAGAAGTGCACCGGAGATTTTGCACCAAGCCCTTCTCCAATCTTCTGGACACCGCGGTCGGTTATGCGGAAGAGGGATTCCCGATTTCCCCGGGGATAGGCCGCAGCTTTGAACACAATGTCGCCAAGCTGGCCCAGTTCTCGTCTAGCCAGGCCATATATTCCGCCGGCGGGGAGCCTCCGCTGGAAGGGGATCTTCTGGTGAACCGGGACCTGGCTCGCAGCTTGCTCCGGGTATCCGAAGGCGGCGCCGAGGAGTTTTACCGGGGCGGTCTCGCCAGAGAAATGGTGAAAGGGCTGAGGGCCGCTGGCGGGTTGCTAACTGAGGAGGACTTCGCGGGGCACCACGCCGAGGTACACGACCCTATAACCACGACCTATCGCGGGCACTCCGTCTACCAGATCAGTCCTCCTTCGCAGGGATTCCTGCTGCTGGAAATGCTTAACCTGGTGGAGGGCTTTGACCTTGGGTCTCTGGGGCACAACAGTCCTGAAGCCATACATTTGATGGTGGAGGCCAAGAAAATCGCCTACGACGACCGCAACCGGTTGGCGGGAGATCCCAAGGTTGTGGACTGGCCCCTGAATCAGCTCATTTCCAAGGATTACGCCTCCCGTCGCCGTAGGGAGATTAGCCCAAACCGGGTCGGTACAGCGGTCCCCTCCCTTCAACCGGTGGACGCCGATGGCGATACCACTTATTTTTGCGTCGCTGACGGGGAAGGCAACTGTGTCTCGTGGATTCACAGCTTGTCAAATGCCTTCGGTTCAGGCTTTGTAGCTGAAGGGACCGGCGTTCTGTTTAACAACCGCGCCGGAAGAGGTTTCAGCTTGGCACCAGGCCATCCCAACATAATTGCACCGGGGAAGCGCACTATGCACACCCTTAACTGCTATATGGCTCTGAAAGACGGCAGTCCGGCGATTATCGGCGGCACCCCCGGTGGAGATTTCCAGGCTCAGTGCGGCCTGCAAATACTGACGAACCTGCTTGACTTTGGTATACCACCCCAGGAAGCAGTGGAGGCCCCTCGGTGGTGGAGTTTTCCTGGGACAGATCCAGCCAGCATTGGTGCTCCAGTGGAACTGCGAACCGAGCCGGAAATGCCTGAAAATACCCTAGAGGCCTTGAAGCGATTGGGGCATAAAGTTGCCCGGCGTAGACCCGGAATCCACGATGGCAAGACCCAGCTCATCGTTCGAAATCTCGAATCCGGTGTCTTGATGGGCGCTTCGGATCCCAGAGGAGATGGTCAGGCCGCCGCCTGGTAATTCAAACGGTTGCTGCTGGATTTGATCCGCGGGGAGACCAAAGATACCCTGGATTATTTGCCGTTTTAGACGGCAGTCGGTGAAGAAGCAAGAATGTGTGACCACTGC
>JADFQT010000259.1 GCA_022561675.1 Chloroflexota bacterium | reverse complement strand
CACCCCCAGGGAAGGCCAAAGCCAACGTCACTGACCCAGACAGCCGGGTGATGAAGACGCGGCAGGGATACGTGCAAGGCTACAATGTTCAGGCGGTGGTAAGTGAGGACCAGATCATCGTGGCGGTTGGGGTAACCCAGGAGGCCAACGATGTGCAGCAACTCCTGCCGATGCTGGAGCGGATGAATCAGAACCTGGCAGCAGCGGAGATCGCCGAACGTCCTGGGGTCGGTCTGGCCGATGCGGGGTACTGGAGCGAGGCCAACCTGCTGCGCTGTAATCGGCCGGACCTGCCGGAGCTGTTGGTGGCCACCACCAAGAATTGGAAGCAACGGAAGGCAGCGCGGGAACGGGGCTGTCCCCGAGGACGCATCCCCAAGGACCTGGGCCTGCGGGAGCGGATGGAGCGCAAGCTGCTCACGAAACGGGGGCGGGCCCTCTACAAGAAGCGAGGGGTGCTGGTAGAGCCGGTGTTTGGCCAGATAAAGGAAGGGCAGGGCTTCCGGCGGTTTAAGAGACGGGGGCTAGAGGCTAACTCCAGCGAGGCGGCCCTCGTTGGGACGACCCATAACCTGCTGAAGTTGTGGCGGAGCGGGCGAGCGCCCTGGGGATGGTCCAAAGCCCGCTGGAACTGAGCGGCCGGCGGCGCGCTGCAGGCCCATCAATTCTCCCAACGCGCCAAGCGACAGGCGAACCTGCACCGGCGCCCACCACAAGCTGTCTAACGCCAGCCCAAGAATGGTCTATGGGACAAGCTCAAAGAATGGAGAAATCGTCTACTTGCCCATGCTCAAGGAATAGTGCCGGAAGAAGCTTGGGGAACTCAGTTGATATCAGGTAACGCTCCGTTGATCCCATTGATACGTTCTGTTGACTTCACCATCAATGTTTCTTGAACCGCATAAGATCAGTGAACATGCGACAGCATTGACATCCTAGTCGAGCGGGCATCCTGGGCGAGTTCGGTATAGAATTTGTAAGGCACTCTTCTGCCATCATGGAGGTGAAAGTCCTCTGATCCGGTCCGAAAAGTTCTAGTTGAAAACAATTAGTCAATTTGCCAATCTGCTTCCTATCTCTTGCCCTTCTTCCAGATCTGTAAGTATCCCACCGGAATCGACGTGGGTGGCAGGTGACCAGATAGGAAAAATTAACCAAGCCTGGCTCGGCATTGTTCGGCGTATCTGGATGCTCCCATGGGTTCCCACAGCGACAGGGCTCTTCTTAGTAGGGCTTGCGGGTCGCCGGTGAGGTGCTGCCCGTCCTCTGCTCCCATGAGCGCGATAGCCCATTCGTAACATCCCCTCGCCTCGTCCCAGGGGAGATGGTACTTCTGATAAACTTCGACGGCGCTGTTGAAGGCTGCCTCAGTATGGTCTAATCGTCCAACAGCAGCGGAAACCAACCCCTCAGCAAACAGAAGATCACCGCTTAGGGCGCCAAAGTCCGTTGCACGTCCCCCGATGCTTTGGACCTTAGTTAAGTGGTCATAGGCCTCTGCCGGCCGGCCTGTTCGAACGTAAAGTTCACAAAGATGCGGCAGCAGCGCTAACTCATAAACCATACTTGCTGACTCACGAGTCAAGGCTAGAGCATGATTGAGGTAGCGCTCGGCATCGGCATACTTGTGTTTCGCCAGATACACCTCGCCCAGCTTTTGCGCCGTGGAAGCCTCCACCAAGCGATTGTTGCTAGCGCCCGCCCAGTCGAATGCTTCCAGCAGCTGGATTTCCGCCCAGTCCACTTCGCCTTTCCGTATCCACAGCAGCCCCAGTTCATCAGGCCAAAGACCAAAGACAGGTTGGCCCAACGCCCTCAGCACGCTTTGAAGTTCTTCAAGTACACTGCTGGCCTCGTCGAACTCTCCCTTGAGAGCATAGAGGGCCACCAGATGGGCTGGAATGTCGAACAGCGAGTAGGTCGTGTGGTAATCGGGACCTCTGGCAATCCACCCCAGACCGGCATTGGGATCCTTTAGGGCCACTCCTAGAACGCGGGAGCCTGAGGCCCGGCAAAGATCTGCCTGGAAACCCAACTTGTTCTGGAAAGAGGTTTCCCATCCTCGTTCCAGGGCATCCCGTGCCTGCCCAATTGCGCTGCCGGACAAAGCCGAACCCAGGGGTGCGCAGGCGTTGGCAACTACGGCAGGAGAGTCGAGCCGCTCTCCTAGGTTTACCGCCTGGCGTGCCCAAGACACTGCGTCGGTCAACTCCAGGCGGTCCAGATGGGTCAAGGCCAGGCCGCAGTACACCATGCCATGGGGAATTCCCTCGGGCTCCTTGTCGAAGATCATCTTGGCCTGGCGCAGATTTTCCAGGGCCAGGGATAGGTCCTGCACCGCCAGGTTGCCTCCATGCATGTGCTCCCGGCCCAATTGGGAATAGATTATCGCGACTTTGTAGTGGTTGCCGAGCTCTTCGTAAAAACTCAGCGCCTGCCGCAAGTAGCCCGCCGCCCGCTGGGCCTCGATCCCAGACTTGTAGCAAGCGTCTCCAAGATTCTCGGCAACCGCAGCCTTTTCCTCCAGGTGACCTCCTAGCTCGTCCCACAGGTCCAAGGCATCCTGGTATAGGGGAATCGCCCGATTCCAGTTAAATAGCGAACGGGCTCTCTCTGCCGCAAGGTAAGAATAGGTTGCGCCCTGAGTAACATCGCTCCCATGAGTGAAGTGGTAGGCCAGTTCCTCAAGACGGTAGGGATACAAGGCGTTCAGAGCTTGTCCGGCCTGCAGGTGGTAGCGCCGCCGGCGAGCTGCGGGAATGATCTGGTAGAGTACTTCTTGAATGTGATCCTCCCGGAACCAATACCGTTCTTCTGTCGGAGAAACTGTGCGGTCCACCAGGAGCCCGGCAGACATGGCCTGATCGAGTATTGCAACCAGCTGGTCCTCGGGCCGGCCAGCCATATGCGAGAGGGCCGCAAAGCTAAATTCTTCACCAAGGACGGAGGCTTGCTGCAGGATGGCGACTGCCTCATCGCCTAAGCGGGCGACCCGCTCCTGCACTAACAGCTTTACCGACTCGGGGATTCCCACTCTAGTGCTGTCCAGCACTTCCCAATGGTCGTGCACCCAACGTACCGCGTTATTCTCTACCAGAAACCGGAGCATTTCCTCGACGAAGAACGGATTACCCCGATTAATAGAGTAGGTAGAGGCTTGGAGTTGGGCGGCCGCCGCGTCGCCGAAAGAGTAAGCGATCATCTGGCCAGTTTCCGCCTCGGTCAGTGGCATCAACCGGACGTCGGTTAACACACGGGAACGAATGAGTTCGTTCCTGCCGGCCACCAGGACCGGCCGCTCGCGCAATTCCTCTTCCCGGTAAGCGTAAACGATGAGCAATGGGCACTCATGAACCATCCTGGCCACATGCAACTGCAGCCTCATTTGGGGCGCCAGGTGTAGGTCGTCCATGAATAAGACTAGAGGCTGCTTTTGGGAAAGGTAGCGGACGACAGTGCCCAAACCGTGGTAAAGCCTTAGCTGCTGTTC
>JADFQT010000258.1 GCA_022561675.1 Chloroflexota bacterium | reverse complement strand
GGTCCTGGTTCCCGGCGCCCCAGCGGCCCTGGCCGGTTTCACCCTCAACCAGCAGGTGGTAATTCTGGGAGAGATGGATGATGACAGGGTTGGTGATTCCACCACCTACCAGCCGGTGCTGATTCCCGGCGCCCCAGCGGCCCTGGCCGGTTTCACCCCCAACCAGCAGGTGGAGATTCTGGGAGAGATGGATGATGACGGGGTTGGTGATTCCAGCTCCTACCAGCCGGTGCCCTCCTCGAATCTGAACTGGAAAATGGCATTTGGCCCATATTCCTCCCCAGGAGGTTGCATTACGTTATCGCTAATGCGGGCGATGTGGGGCACGAAGGCAAATTTATTGGACGGGTCGGTCTGGATCGCGTGGGCGCCAACGGCCGTTTCCAACCACTCGATGGGCGGGCCTCCTACCGCTCCGTCATCACCGAGGGGATGTACCGCGGCATGGGCACCCTGTTAATAGGCGGCCAGCAAAAACCTGCCGTTGCGGTCAGTGGACAGAAAGGTGGGACCGGCCTCTACTGATACTATCCCGTTCTGTGCAAGCCCTCCGGAATCTTGGTCTATCCGGTAGCTAGATATCTCATTACTATTGCGATGGCCGACGTACAGGACCTTCCGGTCCGGGCTAATGGCCAGCGCGGAAGGCGCACCCGAAACAGGAATCTCGCCCTTTGGCGTCAGGTTACCGGTTTGGGTATCTATGCTAAAAACCAGGACCTTGTCATCGTCTTGCAGGGAAACGTACATGCAGTGTGCCATTGATCTACCTCCTTCCAATTCGCTAATGCTTCTTGCCGCCCGTATTCCACTACACAGCTTATATCCGGCGCAACTCAGCCAGGGCTTTTGGCGGCCAAAAGAGCTATCGTGTGCCGCTGGCCCGGTGAGGCATTGCCGGCCCCGGGGTAGCTACCCCGTAGTTCAGGCGTTGCGCCGGTATTTGAGTAGCCGCTGGCCTTCCAGGTTACGGTTGACGTACATGTCGCCCCGGGAGTCCAGCCAAAGCGCATGGGCGCCAGTGCCTGGTTCAGCCTGGGTGGGAGCCGGCCAACGGGTTATCAGCTGTCCATCTAGGGTAACAATGCTCACGAATGCATCTAGTTCGACCACGTACATGGTATTTTCTGAGTCCACGTAGATGTCGCAGGGACGGGCAAAGTCGGTCCACTGATCCAGGAACGTCCCATCGGGAGAGAATATCTGGATACGGTTGTTTTCCCGGTCAGCCACGAACACCCGCCCATCGGTGTGGACCCACACCCCATGGGGGACGTGAAACTCGCCCGGAGCCGTTTTGCCGGGCGACCCCCAGGAGAAGAGCAGCTCACCAGCGGCGGAAAACTTGTGGACCCGGGCATTGCCGTAGCCGTCGGAGATGTACATATCGCCCTGCGGATCCAGCCCCACATCGCTGGGGCGGTTAAAGGGCCCCGCAGCCCGTACGGCGGGTTCGCTGTAGTTGCCAGACCAGCCGGTGTCTGAGGGTTGGTCACGGGTGCCTAAGGTCAACAGCAGATTGCCTTCCCGGGTGTATTTCAGTACCACGTGATTATTCTTTACTGGCAGATATAGGTTTTCCTCCGCGTCGATAAACATGCCATGGGCGTCGGTCAAGACCCCTTCGCCCCACGAGGTCAGATAGTTGCCGTCCCGGTCCAGGACAATCAACGGGTGGTCACTTCGGTTAAAAAGATAAACCCGATCCTGGGAATCAGTGACTATGGCGGTCTGACCCAATACCCAGCCGTCGGGCAGTTTCAACCAGTTTTCTACCAACTCATAGGTGTGCTTGCCGGTGCCAACTGTAGCCATGATGTCTAACCTCCCTATCAGAATTGCCATATATGCCCAGGCAGCCTGGTAAAGATGACGGTATTTCAGCACCTCCGTGCTCCCGTCTTCCCCTTTCCGCAGCAACCTGCCAGGCTTCACCACGACTGGCTATATTGGGCATCGCGATTCACCTAATAACTTGGTTATTCGCTGGTTTCTGCGAACTTGTAAGCCGCGCCTTGTCGTGGATTATCAACCGGGCTTTCGGCGTAGCGCTCGTAGATGCGACAGCTGCTGTTGTTTTCTGCAGTGTTCCGCATGAGCCTGCCTCCTCCTGGCCGCATGAGCCCGGGAAAGCCTAAACATCTATCCGGTATACCCTGGTAGCGGTATCATGAAACAAGGCGGCGCGTTCCGAAGCTGAATAGCCATCGGATAGTCTTTTAAAAGCGTTAAACAGCACGTTGTATGAAGACGACACTTTATCCGGCGGGAAGTTGCTTTCAAACATGCACCGGTCCGGTCCGAATTGCTCTATGCAGTAATTCATCAAAGGAGCCAATGCTTGGGCCATCTCTTCTGAGCCAATTGGCTGGTCCCAGGTATACCAATCGAAACCGTAACGGGGTTGCCCGACACCGCCTAGTTTTAGATATATATTGGGGCAAGCGGCTACACCGGCTATGCCGCTTCGCCAGGTGGGGATAACCTCATCGTCTCGGTTCCCATAGGAGCCTACTCGGTATAACCCTCCGATGTGATTCAAGACTATGGTCAGGTCAGGCACCGCGTTGGCGAAATCCACCAGCTCCGGCAGCTGGGGAAAATACAGCGTATTCTCCAAAGACAATCCTCTGCGGGCCAGCACTCTAGCCCCAATCCGAAAGTTTTCACTGGCTAATAGGCCTTGCTCAGCCCGATTTTCTACATCAGGATGCGGGTCCCAAGCGGCGGAGCGACGAACACCACGAAATCGGTTGGGGCTCGCTGCCTGCAAGGCTTCCAAAATCGGCTCAACCCCCTCGCCCAGACTCAGATCAGCGTTTCCGATGATGGCTGCCGCCGCTCGGGTGGGTCCGTACAATCCGCTAGCGCTGGCCGCAGCCAGTCCTTGGACAAACTCGACTTCACCGACCGAGCGCAGTTCCTCCGGTCCGTCAGTCCGATACATCGACCTGGCTTCGATGAACGCCGTAGACCGCACGTTGTGTCCACTATTAACATCAGCGGCTAACTCATGAAGCAGGTACCTCTGATAAGGAATTCGATCTGGACGGAGATCCCAGAAATGGTGATGGGGATCGCAGATGGGCATTTCCGGTTCTAGGGTTGGTTCCGGGGTTAAGGCGAGCCAGTCGTTTCCTCCGTAAGGCATTGGAACCTCCATTGCTGTTTGGGCAGGATGATACCACCCAGGCCATGTCGTTGCGAGACGTAGGAGTGGGAAAGGGTAGGCGACTTCGGCAATTCTCCGGTCTACCTGACGAACTCGGATGCCAGCAAACCCACGTCGAATTTCTCGACGTCAGGCCGGTGCAACTCCCGTCCCATTCTGGAAATATGCTATTATTGGGCCCTCCAGATAGCACCTTGGAGGCGTCATCATGGTTTTAGAGGGCAATGATTGGCTCGCTCTAACTAAGGAGCCCACTTTGGAACCAGAGATTCCCATTTGCGATCCCCATCACCACTTTTGGGAATCCCGGCCCGAGCCTCCGGCCTACCAACGCTATCTCCTACAGGAACTGGCCGAGGACATCAACAGCGGTCA
>JADFQT010000257.1 GCA_022561675.1 Chloroflexota bacterium | reverse complement strand
CCCCTGGGCGATACGGGCTTACTGGCAAGGGAACAATCCTTCCGAAAAACCCCCACGGGCCGGGATAAACCCACGGGAATCTCTTGCCAAGTGCCGCCGCCGTGCGGAGCCCCCTGAGGTTGCCGTTAAAGCTTCCTTCGGAGCGCCCCTTGGCGGAGTGCCCCATTAGCGGACGCGAAGGTGCTTGTCCGGGCGAGAGGGACCTAATAGAATAGATATAAATCCAGGGTCTGGCCAGGGGCTGGTGTCGACACCAGCCCCCAAAACTGTTGTGGTGGCGTAATATTTTCCAAATCTTGATTCGAGTAGGCGCTTTTGACCATGTCCCTTACTGGCGTTCTGGAGCTTGTAAAAAATCATCCCGAATTTCGGCGTCACCTGGCGCAGGTGGAGGCAACCGACGCACCGGCCACCATAGGCCTGAGAGCAGGTACTAAGTCCGCCTATTTGGCGGCGCTCTGGAAAGAGCGGCAGTTGCCCATGCTCGTCTTGACACCCCGTCCGGAGGAATCCCGTCGGATACATGACCAGCTGGTTACCTACTTGGGAGAAGGAGAGCCGGTATATCTCTTGCCCGAGCCTGAGGTTCTCCCCTTCGAGCGGCTGGCTGTCGACGCTCGAACCAGCAACCAGCGACTGGCGGCCCTCGCCGCTCTGGCCAGGAGCCCTGCGGCGGTCCGGCTGGCGGAGGGCGACACCAAGCCACCGCTGCCATCGTTGCCCCCGTTGGTAATTACTTCTATCGGCGCTGCCCTGCGTCGCACCTTGCCGCCGCAGGTCGTGGCTGGCGGAACCCAGGTTGAGCCTGGTGGGCCCCCGGTTGACAATGAACTCCAGGTTCTGAGGGTGGGCGGGCGCATTGGACGGGTGGATGATTTGCTGGCGCGCTGGGTGAAGTTGGGCTACCGCCATGAGCCTTTGGTGGAAACACCCGGCACCTTCAGCCAGAGGGGCGGGATTATAGACGTATATCCGCCCCACACCGAGCATCCTTTGCGTGTGGAGCTATGGGACGATGAGGTGGACACCATCCGCTGGTTCGACCCATATACCCAGCGCTCCATTGGGCCGGCGGAGGTAGTTGACATAATTCCTGCCCGAGAGCAGCTGCCGGGTCTTCTGGAGCGTCCCGAGGTCGACCGGCGCATCGGGGAGATTGACTTCACCGGATGCAGCCAGGAGCTCCGCGACCGAATGGAGGACGAGCTGGTCACCCTATTCTCCAATCCAGACCTGGAGCTGCTGCACTTTTATAATGGACTGCTGAATCAATCCAGTTTACTGGATTACCTTCCTTCCCCTGGGATCCTGGTTTTGGACCGGCCGGGGCAGATAGAAGATGAGGCTCAGGAGCAGGAGGACAAGTACGCGCGCATGAGGTTCAGCCGGGAGGAGCGGTCTGAGCTACCCGGTAACTTCCCTTCTCCCTACTTGCCCTGGCAGGAGTTCGCAGCTCAGTTGCGGGCCCGAGCGCCGGACCAGGTTTTGTTGCAGAGCCACCTCCAGGCCGAATTCAATGACGGTGGCGACCCGACAGTAGATGGGGACCCCATCTTCCAACCGGCCACCCACTATTACGGACAGCTGGAGCAGTTCAGCAGCGATGTCCGGCGGCACCAACGGCAGGGCGACGCCGTGGTGGTGGTCAGCCAGCACGCCCGAGGCCGCCTGACCGAGATTCTGGAACAGTCGGAAGTAGGAGTCGCCTCCTCAGAGGGCATTGCCAGGGGCGAACCCCCCGAAAGCGGCCGAGTATACCTGGTCCCAGGCGGATTGCGGGAAGGATGGACCGTCGCTGGGATCCCGGATGTTGCCGGGAAGCTTGGGGCTGCCAGGTTAATACTGCTCACCGACGCGGAGTTGTTCGGCACCGTCAAAGAGCGAGGCCATCGGCCCCAACGGAGTCAGAGAGAGCTGGGCCGGGAAGTGGTTCTCTCCGAGCTGATACCGGGCAGCTATGTGGTCCACGTGGATCATGGTGTAGCCCGCTTCGCGGGGACCACCCAGATGTCGGAGAACGGCGAGGACAAAGAGTACCTGGTTCTGGAGTATGCCGACAGCGACAAGCTCTATGTGCCGACCGACCATCTGGATCGGGTGGGAGCCTACTTGGGGGCCCAGGACCAGCCCCCCAATCTGACCCGGTTGGGTACCGCGGAATGGGCCCGAATCAAAGAGCGGGTGAAGGGCGCCACCAAGGAGCTGGCTCAGGAGCTGCTTCAGCTATACGCCGCTCGGGAATTGGCCCAGGGGCACGAATTCTCCGCGGATACGGCTTGGCAAAGAGAGCTGGAGGATTCCTTCCCTTTCCTGGAGACTCCGGACCAGACCCAGGCGATAAATGACGTGAAGGCGGACATGGAGCAACCCAAGCCCATGGATCGTCTTATCTGCGGCGACGTGGGGTACGGGAAAACCGAGGTGGCGTTGCGGGCCGCCTTCAAGACGGTTTCCGAAGGAATGCAGGTGGGAATACTGGTGCCCACCACGGTTCTGGCCCAGCAGCATTACGCCACCTTTAGCGAGCGGTTAGCGGCCTTTCCCATCAGCGTGGAGGTCTTGAGCCGTTTCCGCACGCCCCAGGAACAGAAGGAGGTGGTGTCCGGCCTGGAACAGGGCAAAGTCGACATCGTCATCGGCACCCATCGACTGCTCCAGAAAGACGTCAGGTTCAAGAATCTCGGCCTGGTGGTAGTCGATGAGGAGCAGCGCTTCGGTGTGAGCCACAAGGAGCGGCTCAAGCAGCTGCGTCAGGAAGTCGACGTGCTGACCCTGAGCGCCACTCCCATTCCCCGCACGCTGCACATGGCGCTGTCGGGCATCCGCGACATGAGCGTAATGCACACTCCTCCCGAAGCCAGGCTGCCGGTTAAGACCTTCGTATCGGAATACAGCGAAGACATCATCAAGGAGGCCATTCTGCGAGAGCTGGAGCGGGATGGCCAGGTCTTCTTTCTCCATAATCGAGTCAAGACCATCCACCAAACCGCCGCCGACCTAGCCGAGTTGGTCCCCCAGGCTAGATTCCTGGTTGCGCACGGCCAGATGCCCGAGGCGGAGTTGGAGGAAGTGATGGTGGCCTTCGGCCGGGGTGAGGCCGATGTCCTGGTTTGCACCACTATCATTGAGTCCGGATTGGATATGCCCAATGTCAACACCCTGATTCTGGACCGGGCCGATCGATTCGGGCTGTCCCAACTTTATCAGCTTCGCGGGCGCGTCGGCCGAGGAGAACATCGAGCCTACGCCTACCTCATGGTGCCTCGGGGTCGCCGCATTACCTCCGCCGCCGAGCAGAGGATCGAGGCCATATTGGAGGCCTCCGACCTGGGATCAGGGTTCCGCATCGCCATGAGAGACATGGAGATTCGCGGGGCGGGCAACCTGTTGGGCGCGGCCCAGAGTGGGCAGATTTACGCCGTGGGCATGGAGCTATACGGCCAGCTGCTGCAAGAGGCGGTCAACGAGTTGATGGCCGAGCAGGGCAAGCAAACCGAACCCTCTTCGGCAAGCACCCCAGAGCTGCCCCGAGTCGACCTGCCTTTGACCTCCAGTAT
>JADFQT010000256.1 GCA_022561675.1 Chloroflexota bacterium | reverse complement strand
AGCAAATCCGGGTACGAGTCGGCCCGGGACCAGACGGTGGAGCTCCAAACTCTGATGGCCGATTTGAGAGGGAATGTGGACACTCTCTTGACCAGACTGGACATCATTACCCATCAAGCTAAACCAGATACCGTGTCCCTGATCGCCGTGGCGCCATCGGGCGACGACCTGACGGTAGTGGGAGCAGCCCGGTCCTACGCCGAAGCGCTGCGGTACGCAGCCAATCTCCGATCCTACGGTGTGTTTGATGATGCCAGAACGGTGCAGATTCAGGGATCCGGCGGCCAGGAAGACGGCGAGGAAAGCTTTGTGAGCTTCCAGATCAAGATCACCGTGCCGGTGGAGGATGAGCCTGAGGAATAGAGTAATTCCTTAAACCCTTACTAACGCAAAACTGACCGAGGGCAGCTTGCCGCTCACTCTGTGGGCGGCGGCTTCTGACCCAGGATAGCCATGAGGGCTGAAATATCCGGCACGTTCTCCAGGTCTTCCACCAGCGTCAGCATCTGCTCGCCTTCCCGATCGCCCAGAACCCGGCCGATGCAATCCCAGACCTTGGCCATCCGCTGCTCCCGGCTCATGGGGTTGCCCGCGGAGCCGGTGAATTTCTGGCATTCATCACTTACGGTCCGTCCGTCCTTCAACTTCGCGGTAGCCTTCACCGGGCGGGACTCCGGCCCGTCGGGCTGGACCCGAATCTTTCTCAGAGTCTCCTCCATATCCGGTGCAAAGCGGCGCTGGTCGGTAAAACTGTCGATGACCACCCGGCCATCCAGCAGTGCGGCGGCGGCGCAGTATTCGACGCTGAACTTCCCGTCCAGTCCGGTTTGGGGTAAGGAGCCCGAGTGTCCCCGGCCGGAAGTTTGGAGGGTTAGCTCCTCGACCATATCGGCTTGAAGTTCGTATCTTTCCCGCAGGTTGAGTACAGCTTCGATAGGGTTTTGCATGTAAACCTGGGCCGGGAACCTTTTGATATCGAAACCGGGGTCTACCAGCCTATATGGGTCTCCCAACCCCTGAGTCACAATGTCCCAATCCATGTTTCCGTTGAACAGGGCTTCCGCGTAGCCTCTGGGCGCCTCCAGAATTTGGTCGCTGGCGGTAAAACCGGCGCCAGCCAACATGCCCGCCTCTGCGCCCATCCGGGCGGCGTTGCCGGGGTGAGTAGACTTGACCATGGTGCCGGTGTTGGCGGTTAAACCGCCGGTTCGAGAGGCGGCAATTCCCAGGGCCATTTGGGTCTGGTGGGTGTCAAGGCCCAGCACCTTGGCGCTAGCGGCGGCGCCCCCCAAGGGACCAACTATCCCCGGAGGATGAAATGCCGGATTGGCGGCGGCAGCCGAAGCCGCCCTGAGCCGCCCCTGGATCTCCCACCCCAATACATAAGCCTCAATGATGGTTTTGCCGGAGATGGTTTTACCTGAAGCGGTCCGTTCTTCGGCCAGGGCGAGGGCCGATGGCAGGCAGGACGAGGTACCATGAGTGGGAGGAAATCCTTGTATCTCGTAATCCAGACAGTGCCCGAAGACGCCATTAGCGAAAGCCGCGGAGGGGGCGTGGGTTTTGAATCCCCAGCCGATGACCGTCGACTGAGGGGTGCCTCCGGAATCTTTCACGTACTGACCGATGATGGTCGCCAACTCCTGAGTAGAGCCGGCCAGCATGTTGGCAATCCCGTCCAGAATGGCGATTTTTGCTGCCTCGACCACTGGGGCGGGAAGCTTTTCGTAACTGGTGTCGACGATAAATTGAGCCAGCGTCTTGGTGGCGCTCATAGGAACCCTCAACAATTTGCCCTCACCAACCTGAATGGGGCGGCTGGGAGCCAGCGCTATTAAACCACAATTCGCCGAGGGTGTCAGATCAGATACGCGCTGGCTAGCAACGACGCACTGCGGATATGTTTAAGGGGAAATCCCCCTCAGTCCCCCTTTGCAAAGGGGGATATAGGGGGATTTGGAACTCCCAAGTTTAGTAATTTCGTCCAGGAACAGTATTTTCAGTCGAGCCAGGCTTTCAACTGATCGTCGGACAGCTTGCCCAAATTGGAATCTCCGGGCTGCTCAACTATGAGCTGGTCATCGGCGACAGATTCGGATACTGGGTCATTTCCTGGGTATAAGGAATACTCAGCCAGCTTGGCCCGAATCGGTCCCAGGACTTCCAGCGACTCGACAGTTACTCTCGCACTCTCGGTATAAATCTGCTGGGCTTCCAGTTCCTGCTGAACCGCAGCCCGGACCATTTCCACCTCGGCCAGGGCCTTGCCAGCTTCATCTTGGCTACGCTGCCTGATGCCAGCCGCCTCCTGCTCCGCCGCGGCTCGAGCCAGCTCGACAATCTCTTCGGCCTGCTGCTGGGTTTCTGCTTTTACGGCTTCGGAGTGGGCATTGGCTTCCTCCAGCGCAGCGGCCGCCTGCTCCTCGACCCGCTCCGCGTGGTTCTTGGCCTGGGATATCACGGCTTCGGCGTAAGCGTCGGCTGCCTCTTTAACCGAGGCGGCATGCTTCTCCGCCTCTTCCGATTGCTCCTGAGCCTCCAACTTGACTATTTCAGCGTAGGCGTCGGCTTCTTCTAGAATGGTGGCAGCTTCTGTTTCCAGTTTTTCCGCCTGCTGCTTAGCCTCGGCCTTAACTTTTTCCGCGTATTCGTCCGCCTCATGGCGCAGCGCCGCGGCACGTTCATCCGTTTCCTCAGACTTCTGGTTGGCCTCCGCGACCACTTTGGCAGCGTAAACCACGGCTTCCTCGCGGGTGGATTTGGCCTGCTCCAGCTCTCCAACGGCTTCAAAGTGCTTTTGCTCGGCTTTCGTCTCCAGATGCCTAGCCTTAGCCAGCGTGGACTCTCCCTCGGATATCAACTTCTGGCAAACGTCTTTGGTGGTTAACAAGATTTCGTTAGCGAGGTTTTGGCGCTCGTTTTCAGCGTGAGTACGGTCGACTCTGGCAAGAACCAGACGGCTCTCCGTGGTGATCACCTGTTCCAAGTCCACCGAATCATGATTTGAGCCGCTGTCGGCCCCGCCCGTCTGGCCCTTTTTAACCGGTGTTGGTTGGTCCTTCATTTCCTCGGTCAAGGTGCGCTCCCTAGCCGGTCCCTGAGACCTGTTGGATGGGCAAACTTGCAGCCATTTACAGGCTAAGTCTGACCCACTTATTTTACCAAGGGTACCTGCACCTGAACCTACCGTGAGAATTCCTCAATTGAAGGGGCGAAGGAGTGGGGGGGAGAAATAGGTGGGCAAGCGGACGGGGCCAACTCCGGTATGGAACCGCCATCACTTTTAGTGACCTGAGGAGTGGAACCGTAGAAAATCCCGGAGCCCGGTACCCACAGTATCTTCCTTTCCCCAACGGCCACCGAACAACATGTCCTTGATACCCCGATAGCCCCTTGATATAATCCTTGCGCCAATTATGGCCAGTGGGCCTGTAGCTCAGGTGGTTAGAGCGCGGTCCTGATAAGACCGAGGTCGTTGGTTCGAGTCCATCCAGGCCCACCATCATGTACAATACACAGAACCCGTTCCTCTTCTACCTGGCTAGTTGGTAAAGGCAT
>JADFQT010000255.1 GCA_022561675.1 Chloroflexota bacterium | reverse complement strand
CAAACAGGCTCAATATAGGAGTTCAAATGCCCGGCCCGCGCCTCTTAGCCTGCTTCGCCCACCCGGATGACGAGGCTTTCCCGGTCGGTGGAGCCCTGGCCGCCCACGCCGCTCGAGGGGTGACGGTGCGGCTGGTGACCGCAACCCTGGGAGAAGAGGGAGAAATCCGCCAGCCGGGCCTGGCTTCTCCTGAGACCCTGGGGGAGGTCCGGCGGGTCGAGTTGGCCAGGTCCGCGAAAACCCTGGGGATTGCCGAACCGGTGGTGCTGGACTACCGCGACTCCGGCATGGCGGGGGCTCCCTCCAACCAACATCCCAGGGCGTACATCAATGTGCCGGACCAAGCAGTGGTGGAGCGGCTGGTGGAGCAGATCCGAATCTTCCGGCCTCAGGTTGTACTTACCTTCGAGCCCGGGGGACTGTACGGGCACCCGGACCACATCGCCGTTTCCCGCCACGCCACGGAGGCCTTTCGCCTGGCGGGCGATGCGTCTCAATTTCCCCATCAGCTGATGGGAAGCGTGGAACCCCACTCGCCGCAACGCCTCTACTACAGCGCCCGACCCGTAGGTTTTAGAATGCAGTGGGCTCTCCTGCTGCGGGAGGCCGGCCTGGAGGTGGAATTGCCGGCTCCGGAGCGAGCGGCGGAGGGCACCCCGGCGGAGGAAATTCACCTGGAAATGGATGTGAGTCCCCAACTGGACACCAAGATAGCATGCATCAAGTGCCACCAGACCCAGATGGCGCCGGATTGGCCCTATGATCGGGTTCCCCGACAGGTTGCCGCCGCTATACTCGGGCGGGAGTACTACATCCGGGCTTGGCCTGCGGTGCAGCCCGGCGAAGACGTGCCCCCAGATTTTTTTCAGGGACTGCCTGTCAGCGGCAGTCAGGCTGATCCTTAATTCAGGCCATTGGTTTTGCTAAGAGCCTGTGTCAAAAGCATCGATGGGCCCTGTAGCGGTCTAGTCGTCGCTCCGGCGAAAGCCGGAGCCCAGACGTCCTCCCCTGTTTGATGGGTGGATGACGCTGGATTCCGGCCTGCGCCGGAATGATGTGCAGAGAATTATGCTATGCCCGGATATCTTTGAACACAGGTCTTAGAGCTGGAGCAGCAACCTTAGTGTCTCAGCGACCTCCTGAGGCGAATCCAGCCGGTACTCAGCTCTGGTGGGCTGGCCCGGCGGCCCAACCAAGACCGCAACCCCCGCTGACTGTTGCACTGCCGCAAAACCGTCTTCATCGGTCAAGTCATCGCCAAAAAAGGCAGTGAGTTGGGCCTCCGGATGCGCCGCCTGTATCTGAGAGATGGCGCGGCCCTTTCCCCAATCCAGATTGGGCCGCACTTCCAACACCTGCTTCCCCCTGGTAATCTTTACCAAACCGGATTCCGCCGCGGCAGCCACCGCTTTATGGAACCCTTCTTCCACCTGGGGGGCAATTTCCAAAGGAGTCTGCCGGTAGTGAAGGCTCAAGCTCAATCCCTTGTTTTCACCGATAACCCCCGGATACGAGCCCAGCACTAACTCCAATCCCTGATAGATCCGGTCCATCTCTTCCATCAGGCAGCTAGCCTCCGGATGCAAGAAATCCAGCCCATTCCCCTGGATTTCCAAACCGTGGTTGCCGGCGTAAATCAGACCATCAAGACCCACCCGCTCCCGCAGGTCCACCAAGCTCCGTCCGCTGACAATTCCCAGCACATACCTATCGTCCGATCGCGCTTCCAGGAGCAAATCCCTGGTTTCAGCAGGCAATACTGCCAGGTCCGGGCGAGCCGCTATTGGGCTGAGGGTTCCATCGAAATCAAAGAGCAAGAGAGAAACATCCGCCCGGCGGAACTGCTTGCTAACGCTGGGCCAAACGTTGAGAAGGTGGGGCATGGGTTAAAAACAGAAAAGGGGTCAACGCCCGGAGGAAAGGAGGGGTCTTTCCGACTTGGCACCGACCCGGGGGGCTCCCTGAATTAGCTCCAGCAGCAAACGGGCGGCCCATTTATAAAGGTTGTTTTCCCGTACAACCGCACGCATGTGAATCATGCGGGCTCGGCGCTCGTGCCGAGGCATGGTCAGCGCGTCGTGAATCGCCTCAGCGAACTCCTCAACGGCGTAGGGATTCACGATCAGGGCCTCGGTCAGCTCGAGAGCCGCGCCGGTGAAGGGACTCAGGATAAGCACGCCATCCTCGTCGAACCGGCTGGCCACATACTCCTTGGCCACCAGGTTCATGCCGTCGTGGAGGGAGCTAACGACGCAGAATTGCGACAGGCGGCGAAGTGCCATCAACGTGACGCTGGGCAGGTCGTTGGGGAGATATATAATCGGCCGCCAGGCACCCTGAGAGAAACGGCTGTTGATCTCGTCTACTGTTTCATCCAGCTGCTCCGAGAGCTGCTGATAAGCGTCGATATCGCTGCGGCTCACCACCCCAGCCTGAACGAACACCATTCTACCCAGGTATTCCGGATGCTCTTCCAGGAAACGGCCAATGGCGCGAATCCGATGGGGGATACCCTTGGTGTAGTCGATGCGGTCGATGCCCATGCCGACCAACATTCCGTCCAGCCCCATCTCCTCCGCCAGGCGTTCCATCTCATCCTCTACTTCCTGGCTCTGAGCTTCCTGGCATATGCTCTCAAAATCCACGCTAATGGGGAAGGGGCGCACCCGGGTAGAAGTCCCCCGGTAATTGATCAAACCAAAATTCCGATTTATCTGAGGGTCCAGCCCGGCCTGGACCGTGTCCATAAAATTGCCGGTGTGCTCGTCGATGTGGAAGCCCAGCAGGTCGTTGCCCAGCAGGCCGTCTAAAATCTCATCCTGCCAGGGGCAGATACGGAAAACCTCCGGCGTGGGCCAGGGGATGTGCCAGAACTGTCCGGAAACAATATCCGCTCCGGCTTCTCGGAGCAGACGAGGAAGAAGCGCCAAATGATAGTCCTGAGTCAAAACTACCGCAGGCTCGTCGCCTATCTCATCCAGGACTTCCCTGGCGAAGAGTTGGTTTACTGCGCGATACGTCTCCCAATCCCCGCTGTCAAACACCGGTTCGGTGTAGGCGTTGTGGCAGAGGGGCCAGAGGGCCTGGTTGGAGAATCCATAGTAGTAGCCCCGCTCCTCCTCTTCCGTGAGCCACAACAGGCGCAGGGCGTAGGAAGGGTCGTCCGGGGGAACCATCACTCGATTGCCCGACTCCACCACCAGCCTATCCCCGGTTCCGCCTCCGTGAGCGATCCAGGTGCCGCCGCAGGCCTGCATCATGGGGTCCAATGCGGCTGTCAGGCCACCGGATGGTATCACCATGCGGATTTGGCCATCGACTAGCTGATGCTGGTAGGGTTGCCGGTTGGAAACGATTATCAGGCGGTGGTTACCTATCTGGTATCGCACCAGCCGTTGCAGATCTTCCTTGGTATACATGGGCACCCTCCTTAGCCACGGCCAGAAAACCCATCGGGTTCATCTTCCGGCCTACCAGGCGTAACCCCTCGCCATCGGTCCCTGCCCGGAACAATGGGATTTATCTCTTTCTTGCTGGCAATCGGCTGGTGGGCCCGCACT
>JADFQT010000254.1 GCA_022561675.1 Chloroflexota bacterium | reverse complement strand
TCTCGTCGAGCGCCTGGCGGATGGCGTTGTTGATCTTCAGCCAGCTGCCCCGCGTTCTGCCCGGGCGGATGCTGGTAATTGCTCACCGTGAAGAACTCCTGGATCAGGCGGCAGAAAAAATCGAGTGGGCCAACCCCGAGTTGACGGTGGATGTCGAGCAGGCCAACCGACACAGCAGCCCTGAAGCTCAGGTGGTGGTGGCTAGCATCCAGACTCTAGCTACCTCACCCCATCGTCTGGATGCTCTGGGCCCGGACTCCTTCCGGGTCATTGTAGTTGACGAAGCCCACCATATAGTGGCCCACAGCTATCTAAGGGTGCTGGCGGCACTGGGTCTGGCGCCGGACGTAAGTGGGTTGACCAATGGTGAACTGACTCGCCGGAGTGTCTCCCTAAAGGTGCGGCGAATATTCCAGGACTTTCGCCCCAGCCCGGATGCTCCGTTGTTGGTGGGGTACACCGCCACCCCCAGTAGGACCGATGGCCGAGGCCTGGAGTTCGTCCTGGACGAAATAGTCTATTCCAAGTCCATCTTGGAGATGATGGAGACCGGATGGTTATCCGAGATACGAGGTGTCCGTCTCGATACCGGTACCAGCATCTCCGATGTGAAGGTGTCTCGCGCTGATTACCAGGACGGAGCCCTTAGCGAGGCCGTGAACGTCAAGGCCCGTAACGACACAGCGGTCAAGGGGTACCTGGCGCTGGCTGAGGGCAGGCAGGCCCTGGTCTTCTGCGTCGATGTAGCCCATACCCAGGACATGACGCGGGCCTTTCAGACTGAGGGCATCGCGGCTGGCTACGTGGTGGGCAGCAGCTCCTCCGATGAACGCCACCACGTTATTGAGACTTACCGGCGCCGTGACTTGCAGGTCCTTTGCAACTGCATGGTGCTGACCGAAGGATTCGACGCCCCCGAGACTGACTGCATCATCATGGCCCGCCCCACCAAGTCCTCACTGCTTTACACCCAAATGCTCGGCCGTGGAACGCGGCTGGCAGAGGGCAAAAAGGACCTGGTTGTTTTGGACCTGGTGGATATTGCCGGCGCCGGGGTTAACACCGTCAACACTCTCTTTGGGCTGCCGCCTAAGCTGGACCTGTCCAGCGTTGGTGTTCTAGGCGCCGGGGATGAACTATCAAGGGTGTTGGAGCAGGTGTCTCTGGAACAATTGGCTGAGGCTACCACGATCGAGGATGTTCTCAGGCTGGCCCGGGAGTTCAATCCGCTGCTGGCCGCCCAGCTACCCGATTATCTCTCGACTACCATGGCCTGGGTAAAGGTGGGCAGCGGGTATGCACTGAGTCTTAGCAAGGGGAGTATCGGCGTGGTGGTGAATCAGCTGGGCGGCGCCACCGTGAAACACCACTTGCCTGGGGAACGGGTGCGCATACTAGGCCAGTTGCCCGGTGAGCAGCAGGCCCTCACCTGGGCAGAGGAAATGGTGTCCAAAGACTTTCCTGCGGACCTGTCCCTGGTTAACCGTAATGCCGCATGGCGAAGACGGAAGGACCCGCCAACCGAGAAGCAACTGCTGTGGTGCCGAAAGATGAAAGTCAACGTCCCTGATGGGGCTACCAAGGCCGACGTGCAGATTATCCTGAGCCGGGCTTTTAATTCTTAGGAGAATAGATAATGCCAACCCATAACCCGGACGACGTGAACCAGGTGACGGCGCCGATTGATCTGGCGCTGAAGATGGCCCCGCCACAGGAAGGCCACAGGATTGAGTTTTGGGACGCTTTTCCCGGGGGTTAGGGGGCAGAGTTGACTACTTCACCTGGACGAACTCCGAGCATACCGCAGTGGGCCTGGCCGGAGGTCCTCAGGCTCCACAGTGAGGGGCTGGGTTACCGGCGGGTGGCCGCTGCCCTGAGATCCTTGAAGGTGTGGACCACCAAGAGCAGTGTGGAACGGCTTATCAAGGGCCGTCCTCCCTATCCGGGTAGTCGCCCATTGCTTAGAAAGACAGAGCCCCGGTCAAATAGCTGGGGGCCTAAATGTGAGTTACCGCAAAATCCCTAGGGGGTAGGGCCTGAATCGGCTAGATGCTTATCAGTAGGGCAAATGGCGCCAGGCGGGGGACCGTCACTACTGGCCCCACAATATCTGGCCTTCAAATGGGTTGACGCTGCGCATCTCCGCGGCGTCCTCTTGTTCCAGTAGCAGCTTCCCGTCCACTACCTCCTCGAGAAGATCAAGGATCTCCGTTATAGCTTCCTCACGTTCTATTCTCGTTTCCAAACGCGCCAATTCTTGGAGAATCCTTAAGTGTAGCCTTTGCATGGCTAGCTCCTGTCGCCAAAATGAAGGTCTACCTGTTGGGGCTGATGTCAGAGCGCTGGGCAGTCCGTAAACCCTTTACCATCTTCAGTACCCTCAGTAAATTGAAGTATGGGTCAATTTAGCCAATGGCCTCCTCCAAAAAAAGGCCCGACTCGGTCCAATTTAGTGCCAACTTATCCCTTACATCACCAATGCCATATTGGAGGTTCAGAGGCCTCGGTTCGGCTCAAGACCAATTGGAGCGGGGCTAAGCCATCTTTAGTGCGGATCAACCCAGCCAATTTGCCGCGGCGGCCTCTGGCTCTTCAGACGCCAGTTTGGGACGGCGCATAAGGCCGAAGGTTAGCGCGCCCAGCGCGAAAACCCCCGCGAAAATCCACAAGGGCACGGTGTAGCTGGCGTGCTGGTCATACCACCAACCCACTAGGACCGGCGCCGCCAGCGAGCCGGGGAAATTGGCCAGCTGGACATAACCTCGCAACTGCCCGAAGGCTTTGCGGCCGAAATACACGCCCAAAACGGCCCAATTGGTGGGAGCGCTGGCCTCGGCGATGGAAAAGAGGACTACGAACAGCAAAACGACGCCGAGAGACTGCGCCGGAGAGGCTAGTACCAGGAAGGATAGGGTTCCGGCCACCGAGGCCACCATGAGCACCAGGTTTTTGGGGAATCGGTCGGCCAGCCAGCCAACTAACAGGTACAGGGGAATTGTTATCAAGAGCAGTAGCGAGAAAACCAGGGCGGCATCTGCCCGGTCCACTCCCTTGCTGATGATTATGGGTATGATGTGGAGCATTATCGCCGCTTTGGCGATAAGCCTAAGCGCAGTAGCCAGCACCAGTATCCAGTAGGTCGGTGTCCGCATCGCCCCCTTTACGCTGTAATCTACCGGCGGCGGCTGTCTGAGGGTGGCTCGTTCCCCGGCATTCTCTAAGTTTTGATCATCGGGGAGTGGGTCCCCGTCCATGGTCAAGCCCATGCTTTCCGGAGTGTTTTTAATGAAAAAGGAGAGGGGCAGCACGGTGGCCAGCAGGATTAAGCCAATGGCGGTGAAGGTGGTTTCCAGGCCAACGCTCCGGATGGTTCGGTCCAGCACCGGTACCAGCAAGACCGGAGCCAGGGAATCGATGGCCTGAAACCAGGACATTGCCGTGGCCTTGCGGCGGTAAAACCAGTTGTTGATCAGGGCCGACATGGAGTAGGAAAAGCCTATGTTGCTGCCGATGGTGATCACTCCCAGATAAATCAGCGCGAAACCCCAAATGGAGCGGGTTTGCCCC
>JADFQT010000035.1 GCA_022561675.1 Chloroflexota bacterium | reverse complement strand
AGGCTTGGCCAGGAAAAGAAGCAGTATGACGGCTGCTCCCAGGGCGGCGTAAGCGAGGAAGGCGCCCTGGTAAGTCCCGGTTATATCGTAAACGACGCCGGACAGCACCGAGCCGATGGCTTGGCCCAGGGCGACAAAGGGCTCGGTCACCCCGCGAATCGCGCCCAGCGACTGCCTGCCAAAGTAGTCGGCGTAGGCTACCGGCGGTACCACGATTATCCCTCCCACGGCCGCTCCAAAGAGAAAAGCGTACCCGTAGGCCTCCGCCGCGGTATCCACCGTGGCGAAAAGCGCAACGGAGATTGCCATTAAAAGAGCGACTGCTGCGAAGACGTACCTGACGGGCATTTTCTCAGACATCCAACCCCAAGCCAGGGTGCCAAAGGCTGCGCCTACCGCGCTGAGGATGATGGCAACGTCGGCAGTGGCTTTGCTCAGTCCCTGGTCGACGAAATAGGCTCCCTGGTGGAGATTGGTGCCCGATTGAATGAAATACACCGATCCAGTGGCCACAGCGAGCATCCACAACACTGGGGTGCGCATCGCTTGCCTCAAGGACCACATGGGTTCTCTATCGCCGAGACGGGCCGGACTGCCGGCTACCCCGGCTTCAATGGAAGCCAACTGCCCTCCGTCGGGGGACAGCCCCACGTCCTCCGGCCGCTGGATGATGAATAGCGCTACCGGGGCCAGCGCGATAACCAGCACCAGTATGCCCATTACAAACCAGGCTTCCTGCCATCCCCGTAGCTGAATGACCAGGGAGGCGACGGCTGGGAAAAGAATCATACCGCCGGCGTGCCCGAAGGCTAGGATGCCGGTGGCTCGACCCCGCTTTCGGACGAACCAGCGGGCTACGACCACCGAGGCGCCAATGGGAATGGGACCGGTAAACAGCACCCGTCCCAGGCCGTAGGCCAGATAAAATGCCAGCGGAGTCGTAGCCCAGGCCAAGGATATAGTGGACAGTCCCAAAAGCAGGACCGCGATGGTAAGCACCTGGCGGGCGCCGAACCGGTCTACCGCCCAGCCCACCGGCGGTGCGCCGATAATGGAGAGTAAGCCGCCCAAGCTGGCGGCGCCGCCAATCAGGGTCCGGCTCCATCCCAATTCCTGGCTTATCGGGTAAACGAAAACCGCCAGAGTGAGGCTTCCCAGGGCGTTCCTAACGAACATGGAAGTGCCGGCGGCGGACAGAATGGCCCAGCCGTAGAAGAAGGGAGTCTTATGGGCTAGTCGCTGCACACCCTTCTCACTCTTGGGCCGCCTCTGCCGGCTCGCTGGATTGGCCACCGGACCGCAGGACCGAGAACATTGCTCCCAGGGCACTCATGCTGCCGGTATACAAGGTCAGCACCACCACCACAACCCAGATTATTACCAGGAAGCGCTGTCCCAAATCGGACAGGGCGACCACCAATGCCGCCGCCAAGGAAACCAGAATCAAAAACAGCGATCCCAGGAGGGCGCCGAACAGCAGGCACTTGGCAGCGTATGACTCTCTGGGAACCTGGGCGAACTTGATGCCGAAATAACCGCCTATAAAAGGGCTGGCCGGAAAGGCGACAAAATGCACCAACGGGATAAGTAGGGAGCCTAACATTATCCCGAGAGCAATGAAAACCCCTTTTATCATTCCTACTCCTGGGCCTCCTCCTGCGTTACTTTTGTGCCTAAGCCGATAGACCAAGGGATGCCCCGCGTCTATCCCGTGCCTGCTGCGGGGAGGACGGATTGATCCCTGGGATAGTACGAGTTTGGCTGCGATGCCACCTACGCGGCCTTATCTTGACCGGCTTCTCATCGCCGGAGGTTTCTCCCCGGCGCAGCTTGGGTTGGCCGTAGGAGGGCATGTTAGAATCAGTCGTTCATGGTTCGACAAGCTTTCAAGTAACTGTCGAATTTCGTCGCAGTTACTTGCCCATGTACGGTCCGAATTTTCGGACATAACGCTGCTCACCACGAACGTAACTCGACCCGTTCGCCCTGAGCTTGTCGAAAGGCGTTACCAGGGTCTTGAATCTTCTCACACACGCTCTGAGAGCCGGTGCGGGCGTTTCCTCGGCCTTCTGCCCCGGGCTTTCTGCCGGAGTAGTATATCCCACTCCCAGCGGCCAGACTGCGGCGGCTGGGGCGATGCAACATTCTTTTCCGGCGTTGTTCTTCCTCACCATCGGACCTCCATGTAGGACATTAGACAGTAGATTAGCCAGTAAATCGCTTCGCAGGCAGCCCTGGTGAACCGGGCCATCAATCAGCCTGCCGGCAGAATCCAGGAATTGATCTGGCGCGGGCCGCATCTAAATTTAATCGAATATACGCTGTCAATCCAGGCGGTTAGAGGCTGGACCTGATCTGAATACAAGCCCGGCGGGCCCACGAAATGGAATTGCCGCGGGGAGGGTGCTATAATTTACGAAATGGACCGCTTCCCGAGGTGGTAATAATGAGAATTCCGATGAAAGTGGACTACGGAGTCCGAGCTTTGGTCGAGCTGGCCCTTCATTACGGCGAGCGTCATGTCCAGACCTCCGAGATCGCCTCGAGGCAGGGTATACCCGAACCCTATCTGGAGCAGCTGATGACCACGCTGCACAAGTACGGCTTCATCCGAAGCCGCCGGGGCCCGCAGGGAGGCCATGCTCTGGCCATGGAGCCTGCCGCTGTAAACCTGGCTATGATTATGACTACGCTGGATGGGAATACCTCGCCGCTGGATTGCTTCACCGACCCCAATGACTGCATATTCTCCGACGCTTGCGCCCAGCAAGAAGTTTGGAAATCGGTGGAAGAGTCTATCCAGAGCGTGCTCACCAATACCACCTTGGCCCACCTGGCCCAGCGCCAGAGCTATCTCAGCGGGCAGGGGATGTATCAAATCTGAGACGCCGCTGGGCAGTCCGGCAGTGGCCGTGGTCGTTCACCTTGACAAGGGTGGTGGCCAGATATAGACTCGAAAGAAGTAATGACCGGAATTATCAGCAAATTTCATGGCACCTGTACCTGTCCCCCTCCCTAGGGGGCGGGCAAGCATCGGTCAAAAGCAAGGCCTGCGCCCGATTCAGGGAGTGAATCCCACGAAGCAGACGCAGGTTTTTTAATTTGCACCTTTTTCAATCTAAGCAGGCGAAAGTGACTCCAGGAGGATTGCTTAACATGACGCAACAGCCCCAGGCATTGACACCGGATCAAGTAAAAAGATATAGCCGGCACATAATTATGGGCGATGTGGGTAGCCGAGGTCAGAGGAAGCTATTTCAGTCCAAAGCCCTGATAATCGGCGCCGGCGGCCTCGGTTCTCCATCGGCAGTGTATCTGGCTTTGGCTGGAGTGGGTACCATCGGCATAGTCGATTTCGATGTGGTCGAACTGTCCAATCTGCAGCGGCAGATCCTGCACCATACCGCCGACGTGGGGCGGTCAAAGCTGGAATCAGCGAGAGACAACATCAACGCCTACAACCCCGATGTCAACGTCGTGCTGCACGAAGTTCGGTTGGAATCGGACAACGCCATGGACATCATCGGTCAGTACGATCTGGTGATCAACGGCGCGGACAACTTCGCCACCCGTTATCTGGTCAACGACGCTTGTTACCTGCTGAAAAAGACCCTGGTGGACGGGAGCATCCTGATATTCGATGGCCAGACTACGGTGTTCACCCCCGGAGAAGGGTGCTACCGCTGCCTGTTTCCGGAGCCGCCGCCGCCGGGTATGGTTCCCAACTGCGCCGAAGCCGGCGTGCTGGGAGCCCTTACCGGTCTGGTGGGCAGCATCCAGGCTACCGAAGCTTTAAAGCAGTTCCTGGGCATTGGTGAGAGCCTCACCTCCCGGCTGCTGCTGATCGACGCATTGAGCATGAGCTTCCGGGAAGTGAAGTTAAAGCGCAACCCAGCCTGCCCCTTGTGCGGAGATAACCCCACGGTAACCGAGCTAATCGATTACGAGGTTTTCTGCGGGGTGGCCGCTCCGGAGGAAGCGGCGGTCGCCTCCGATTAAGGTGATCCTCCCAAGTTGAACGCCGGCCAAGTTGAGCGCCGGCCGCACCGGGGGAAACCGGGGGCGGCTGCCTGATTAGCTACTGAAGGACTTATGGTCACACGGTTAACCTACGCGGGTATCCTGGCTACCATCGGGAATACCCCCTTAGTCGAACTCCAAAATTTGAGCCCCAAGGAAGGGGTCCGGATCTTTGCCAAACTGGAGGGGCAAAACCCTACCGGCAGCGTGAAAGACCGAATCGCCCTCCGAATGATCGAGGCTGCTGAAGCCGACGGTGAAATATCCGCCAATCGGACGATCCTGGAACCCACCAGCGGCAACACTGGTATATCCCTGGCCATGATCGGCCGGCTGAGGGGCTACCAAGTGTCGGTCGTGATGCCGGAAAACGTCAGTGTGGAGAGGACGCAGCTGTTGGAGGCCTATGGTGCGAAAATCATCTACTCCGACGGCTCCCAGGGGACCAACGGTTCGATCAATGTGGCTCGAGACCTGGCGGAGAAGAATCCCCACGACTATCTGATGATGTACCAGTATGGCAACATTGCCAACCCCGACGCCCACTACTACGGTACTGGTCAGGAAATTGTGGAGAGCCTTCCCGAAGTGAATATGTTCGTGGCGGGTTTAGGCACCGGCGGAACTCTGATGGGCGTCGCTCGGCGGCTCAAGGAGCATCGGCCGGATATCAAGATCGTGGCGGTAGCTCCCGAGCCCGATGATTTCATTTCCGGCCTCCGCAGCTTGGAGGCAGGGTTTATTCCGCCGATATTGGACCTGAATATGCTGGATGCCCGCATCCTGGTCGGCAGCTTCGACGCTTTTAGCGCTACCAAAGAACTGCTGGCCAAAGAAGGGATTTTCGCCGGAGTATCCTCAGGCTCGGTGGTTTACGCGGCGATGCGTCAGGCGGAAAAAATGGATCAAGGCAACCTGGTGTGCCTGCTGGCCGATGGCGGGTGGAAATATTTGAGCACTGCTCTCTGGACCAAGGACTACGAACTGCTGGCCCGGGAGTCTCAGGGCAAGATTTGGTGGTAAACCAGGTCCACTTCTCAGGCGGGATCTGCCGGCAATCAGTCATTTCCGATCCCCCCAAAGCCTAGATACCGCCATGCGGTTTGGGATAGGCCACGGCGGGCTCAATCCTTGAAAGTCCCTCTTGGCGATGCTATACTCAGAGAGGTGCTCAGTTGCGAAAGCGGGAATTACCCCGCTTTCTTGCTACTGGGCTGGTTTGCAAATACCGGAGGTTCCACGCGGGGGGCGTCGCCATGAAAAGCGACTTTTTAATAGCATTGACACAATTGGCGGCCGAGCGGCACCTGCCCAAAGAGCAGGTGCTTGGGGCTATCGAAGTGGCTCTGGCGTCGGCCTTTAAAAAAGATAATTCGGCTACCGGTCAAAACCTTTCGGTCAAACTCAACCCCAATACCGGTGATGTCAGCGTCTTCGCCCTGAAAACTGTGGTGGACGAAGTAGAGGAGCCAGAGCGGGAGATTACGCTCCATGATGCCCAAGAGATCCGGGCCTCCGCCGCCGTGGGCGAGGAGGTGGCGCTGCCGGAGCCGCTACCCCACAATGCCAGCCGCATCGCCGCTCAGACAGCCAAGCAGGTCGTGTTGCAGCGGCTGCGGGAAGCTGAGCGAGAACTCCTCTACGAAGAGTTTGTCCAGCACAAAGAGGACATAATCTCCGGCGTGATTGAACACATGGAGTACGGCCGGACCATGTCCCTGGACTTGGGACGGGCCCACGCGGTCATGCCGCCGGAGGAGCAGGTGCCCACCGAACGGTACAAGAAGGGCCAGCGACTTAAGGTTTACGTGGTGGATGTGCGGTCCACTCCCAAGGGGCCGGCAATCCTGGTTTCCCGAAGTCACAAGGACATGCTCAAGCGCCTTTTTGAGATCGAGGTGCCTGAGGTCTACAACGGCGTGGTCGAGATCAAGGCCATCTCCAGGGAGCCGGGACAGCGGAGCAAGGTGGCGGTTAACTCCACCCAAGAGGGAATTGACCCGGTGGGCTCCTGCATCGGGGTGAGAGGCAACCGAATCCAAAGCATAGTCAACGAGCTCCAGGGCGAAAAGATCGATGTAGTCCCCTGGGACAAGGACCCCAAGGTTTTCATCGCCAGGGCCATCAGCCCATCCGAGGTTATCCACGTGGAGCTTAACCCCCCTGAGGGGACGGCGGTGGTGGTTGTGCCCGACCGGCAGCTCTCCCTGGCCATTGGCAAGGAGGGTCAGAACGCCCGGCTGGCGGCTCGCCTGGCGGGTTGGCGTTTGGATATTAAGGGCCTGACCGAGTGGGAAGAAATCAAGGAAAGAATCCAAACGGAGCGGGCAGGGAAGGCCGAACCGGAAGTCGCTGTGGAGGAAGCCGCGGGCGCGGTGGCGGTTTTAACCAAGCCCGAGGAAGAGCCGGCAGTGGAAGAGATGGCCGTCGCCGGGCCGCCGTTGAAAGAAACTGCGGTTGAGCCAGAAGCGGTTTTGGAGCAGGTAGCGGCAGAGCCGGTACTTGACGAAGATGCTGTGCTTGAGGCCCTGATCAGGGAGGAGGAAGCGGCTAGCAAGGACACCGCCGTGGAAGAAGCGCCGGTTGGCCTTAGCGTGGAGGAGCTGGCGTCCTTCACGCTGGATGAGGTGGAGGATGAGTACGATGATGAGGAAGAGCCGGAACTTGATGAAGGGTCTGACGGCCTTCTTGTAGAAATCCCGGTTCTCACGCCTGACGCTGGTAAGATCCGGTTCGCCGAAGACCTGGTGGGCGAATTCCGCGGTCCGGGCCGTACCGGGCGGCGGGCCCGCCGGGGTGGTGCAAGGGGTCCAGTGCGAGGAAATAGCAATCGCGGAGGTGGTGGCCGCTAACCAGCAACCACAACCGCAGCGACGGTAGAACGGTTTTGCCCAAAACCCGCCACATCCCCACGCGCAGTTGCGTCTCCTGCGGCCTCAAGCTGCCGAAAAGGCAGTTGATCCGAATCTTCCGCATCCCTGAAGGTTCACTTCGAGTTGATCCCGGCGGGAAGGGGACTGGCCGGGGAGCCTATCTCTGTGGCGCGGCCAGTTGCTGGGAGCGGGGAGTCAGCAAGGGAGTGCTGGAGCGAGGATTGCGGTCGCCCCTATCCGCAGCGGATAAAGAATACCTGAGAAGCTTCTATCAAGGGAACGTGCAACAGAACGTAGAAGAAAACCAAGTTGGGCTGCCGGCTGGAGAGGAATAATGACGTCTGAAAACAGAGGAGGTGATGGAGCTGCTCGAAGCTCCGGAGCAGACCGGGCACGACGCCGTGCTTCTTCTCGGGTGCTGGTTTTACCTCAAACCCTCACCGTAAAGCACTTGGCTGAACTGGTGGATCAAACCCCGGTTGCCGTCATCAAGCAACTGATGCGCAGTGGCATCATGGTTGGTAGCAACCAGGTCATTGATCACAACGTGGCGGCTTTAGTTACGGCGGCTTCCGGCATTCGGACCAGGGTAGCCGAGGATCATGAGGAGACCAGCGCGCTGACCGCCAGTGGTCTCGGCGCCGGGGATGATGAAGCTAATCTGGTTACCCGACCACCGGTGGTTACTATTCTCGGTCATGTGGATCACGGGAAAACCAGTCTCCTGGATGCCATCCGGCAGACTAAGGTGGCGGAAAAAGAAGTGGGCGGCATTACCCAGCACATGGGCGCCTACCAGGTGGAGCGGGATGGACATAAAATCACCTTTCTCGATACTCCCGGTCACGAAGCCTTTACCGCCATTCGATCCCGCGGCGCTCGCGTCACCGACATCGCTGTCCTGGTAGTGGCGGCGGACGACGGGATAATGCCCCAAACGGTGGAAGCCATCAACCATGCCAAGGCGGCCTCGGTCCCCATCCTGGTGGCCATCAACAAAATGGATTTGCCGGCAGCCGATCCGGAGCGAGTAAAGCGTCAGCTTAGCGAACAAAACCTGCTGGTTGAAGACTGGGGTGGAGACGTGATCTCAGTACCCGTCTCGGCTCGCACCGGAGAAGGGTTGGACGATCTGCTGGAAAGCATTCTGCTGGTTTCCGAAATAGCGGAGTTAAAGGCGGACCCGACCAAACCAGCCAGCGGGGTGGTCATCGAAGCAAGGCTGGATCGCAAGCGCGGCCCCACCTCCACCGTCCTGGTGCAGGGAGGGACCTTGAAAATTGGCGACTACATGGTGGCTGGCAGCGCTTGGGGTCGGGTTAAGGCCCTCACCAACGACCAGGGCAAAAATATCAAGACCGTGCCCGCGGGCACTCCGGCCGAAGTATTGGGCTTTGGCTCTTTGCCGGAGGCAGGGGACCTATTGGCGGTGGTACCCAATGAAAGGACGGCGCGTTCCACCGCCACGAACCGGGAACGTCTCAAGTCGACCCAGCAAGCCCAGTCCCGAGTTCTGACTCTTGATGAGGTGGTAAACCAGATAGACGCCGGGGATGTCAAGGAACTGAACCTGGTTCTAAAGGCCGACGTCCAGGGTAGCTTGGAAGCGGTGCGTCAGTCTTTGGAGCACATAACCGAGGCCGACGCCAGGGTGCGGATTCTTCACGGGGCCAGCGGCGGCATCACAGAGTCAGACGTGCTGTTGGCCAGCGCCTCTCAGGCTATCATTGTCGGTTTTAACGTGGGCGAAGAAATCGGGGTGGAGAGAGTGGCCGAGCGGATGGGCGTGGAAATCCGCCACTACAACATCATTTACCAGCTTATAGAGGACGTGGAGCGAGCGCTTCATGGCATACTGGAGCCGACCTACACCGACGTAATTCTGGGGCGAGCGGAAGTTCGGGAGGTATTTTCCTCCCGGCGCAATGTGCAGATTGCCGGTTGTCGGGTCATGGAAGGCCGCATTACCAGAGGCGCTTCGATTCGCGTGATGCGAGGCGACCAAGCCCTGCATGAATCCACCATTACCAGCCTGCGCCACTTCCGGGAAGAAGTCAACGAAGTCAACACCGGCGTTGAATGCGGGATCATCTTGCAGGGTTTCAACGATTATGAGGTTGGCGATATCTTGGAAGCCCACCGTCAGGAACGGAATCCAGTCTAATCCGCGCTGTGGCTCCCACCGGTAGCCGCTTTATACATCCGCCCTGGGGGTTCCAATGTCCAGACGGGTTGACCGGATCAACGGTGTGCTGCGTCAGGAGATCAGCCAACTGCTCTCCCGCCAGATTAAGGACCCCAGACTGAATGCCATAGTTACCATAACTCAGGTGCAGACCTCCAGCGACCTGCGCACGGCTCGGGTATTGCTTAGCGTCCTGGGGGACCGGGAAACCAGAGAAAGGGCTCTAGAGGGCATTCAATCCGCTGCGACCTTCTTAAGGCGGGAACTGCGCGACCGGCTAACCCTGCGATACACTCCTTTCCTCACCTTCGTCCTGGACGATTCCATGGAAAACGCAGATCACCTGCTGCGGTTGATGGACCGCATCCAAAAGGAGTCGCCGCCAGAGGAATCCCAGGCCGGCGGTCAGCCCTATGAGGGTCCGCTTTCCTTCCCCAACGTCGGTGGCTGAGCCGTGACCGGCGCTCAGAAGAAGGCTGGAATGGATACTGCAAACGGGTTTATTAACTTCTATAAACCCCCGGGTATGACCTCCATGGATGCCGTCCGCCGCATCAAGCGACTTTCCGGCGCGCCGGAAAGTCGGGCACGCGGGAACCATGGATCCCCTAGCCAGGGGCCTGCTACCGATTTGCGTGGGGCAGGCTACCAGGTTGATGGATTACTTAATCGCGGGCTCCAAGCAATACCGCATGGATATCAGGCTAGGGGCTGTCACCAACACCTATGATGCTGAAGGTGAGGTGGTAGAAATCGGAAAGGTTTGCGGCATCACTCGTGACCGGCTGGAACAAGCCATTGAGCCCTTCGTAGGGGTCATTCAGCAGATTCCACCGATGTACAGCGCGATCAAGGTTCAGGGGCAGCGGCTTTACAAGCTGGCTCGGGCTGGGAAAGAGATTGAGAGAGAAGCCAGAACGGTAGAGATTCACCAGATTCAGATTCTGGAATTCGCTCCACCCTTGTTGACCCTTTTGGTTGATTGCGGCCGCGGGGTTTATATGCGCTCCCTGGCCCACGACTTGGGACAGGTTTTGGGATGCGGGGGTTACGTAACTGACCTGGAAAGACTCCGCTGCGGTGGGTTTGACACCGAGGATGCGGTCACTCTGGAGCAATTGGAGTTGGAAGCTGAGTCCGGTCCCGACGGGTGGACGGAGCACCTGCAGCCGGTGGACGCGGTGTTGCGGAAACTCCGCACCCTGGCGGCGGGTCCGTCGGCCAAGCGTCACCTGCTAAATGGGCAGTCTGTCAGCTTGGCCCAGCAGCCGGTTGACGCGGAGTACCTAGAGTCCTTTCGGGCCTATGATGAAGAGGGACGCTTCCTGGCTCTGGTCCTTTATGATCGGGCGGCCAGCTCTTGGAAACCGATAAAGGTGTTCCACCTGGATTCTCCGTCCCCCTATGCCCCGTCCACCCCCAACGCTGAGGCTGCTTGACTCGCCTTACCATCAATTATTGGGTTAATGGTGGATTCGGTGTGTCTTTGGTTGTGACGCTCCAGAAGGGCTCAAATAGGGCCGGTGCAGCCTTGACAACGCTAGCTGGCCATGTATATTGAAAGCGGCTACCGTAGCTGGCGCCTTTGGGGATGAGGCTTGAACCCCAGTCAATCCGGGCACCGCAAAGTTATACAACGTAGCCAGGTTTCAGTGGGCGGCGGGGGCTATTTAGACCGGCCGATACGAATGGTTGCTTAGGTTGGAGTTCGGGAACCACCGATCACAAAAATTACACTAAACTAGAGGGGTGAAGAAGATGGAAGCCTATTGCTTCAAGTGCCGCAGCAAACGCGAGATAAAGAGCCCGCAGCAGGTAACCCTGAAGAACGGACGTCCCGCGACGCAGGGCGTATGCCCGCAGTGCAACACCAAGGTCTTTCGCATAGGTAAGGCGTAAAGGCCCGGCATTTCCCAGCCCCGGCATTCCCCACTCACTGTAGCAAAACAGGAAAACCGAGATCGGCTACGGTTGAACCTTGGAAAGCTGATCGAAATCCAGCCTAACTAGCAACGACTAATCCAGGATCAATCGGGCGTAAGTTATCCCAGCGAGGGGGGCTTGCGCCCGAATTGGTTTGATTTCTCGGAGTCTACCGCCATCTTGCGAAGGGCGTCCTCCAATTCGGTCGGCTTGAGCCTGAACCTAGGGGCAATCTGCAAGGTGGGTTCAAATGCTGGTTTCCCCCTGGCAAGGGGAGGGAGAACTAAAACCTCTCTTAACAGCGTAGCTCTGTTGACAGCCCGCCTCAGACCCGCCAAAAATGCGGCGTCGCCCCAGCAGACAGGTGCGCCCTCCGGTTGTGGGGGGAAGCAGCGGCGGAACTGTCGATAGCGGAGCCCAAAATGATCTCGAGGCCCCAAAAATCACCGATCTGAAATATTACGGAATGCCCGATCATGTCCCAGTCAGCCTCCTCACCCTCCAGTCGACCCAATACGCCTCAAACCTGCGCGCGCTGCGGTGCGGTTATAAAGGCCAGGAGGGGTTTCGGGTTCAAGGGCCAGCCCGAGGCGACCAACGAGGATGCGTCTCCTACCGTCAAATGCTTTATCTGCGCCCTGCAGCACAGGCCCATGTTAAAGCGTTCGATTATCGCCGCGCTGGCGGTCGGGACAATCCTCACGCTGCTAAATCAAGGGGATGTTTTAGTGTCGGGGAGTTGGAACAACGCCCTCTACTGGAAGATCCCCCTGACCTACTGCGTGCCCTTTATGGTGACAACCTACGGGGCTCTCTCCAACAGCCGCACCTGAGCTTGGACCTACCCGGCGCTTGGGTTCACGACGAAGAGGTCGCGATGACCTGCCCTATTGCCGAAGGCCGGGTTACTTAGAACTTTCGGATAACGCTAACGACTTTGCCGCGGACCTCCAGATTGCTGGCGGCGCAGTAGATGGGGTCCATCTGGCTATTGGCGGGTTGCAACCTAACCCGCTCCCCCTCCGCGTAGAACTTCTTTAGGGTCGCTTCCTCTTCGCTTTTGAGCCACGCGACGACGGTATCGCCGTTTTCAGCCCGTACCGCGGGCTGGATAATGACCACGTCGCCGTCATCGATCAGGGCGTCGATCATTGAAGTGCCTTCCACGGTGAGACCGAAAAGCTTACCGTACCTACGCTGAAGCTCGGGGGCAATCTCAATTGTGTCGAATTCCCGGCTGGAGGCTGAGTCCTCGACGGAAAAGACCGGCAAGGGCAACCCGGCGGCGATACGCCCAACGATGGGTATCCGCGGTGTGGTGGAAACCGGCTGACCGGCCTCGTCCAGTAGTTCTATTCCCCTAGCCACGTCCGGCCTGCGGTTTAGATAGCCGTCCCGGTCCAACAAGCGGAGATTGTAGTCCACCACGGAAGTGGAGCTGATTTCGCAGGCCTTTTGAATGTCCCGTACCGTGGGCGGCAGGCCGTTTTCTTGCAGAAAGTCGTGAATGTAGTCGAGGATTTGCTGGCGCCTGGCCGAAAGTTTCTTGTTTAACGTCACTGGGCGACCTCCGGAACCTTTGTTCTTTCCTCAGGCTAACAAAGGCCCCAGGGGGTGTCAACATGGCGGGGTCACCGAGTTTGAGCAGAGGAGTCTCGAAGAAAATTGGTTCCAATGTACAAAGGGTAACGGAGTAGCGCAATCCAGCAGGCCATTCTGTAAAGGGTGTGGGAGGATCGAACTTCTCCCCAATAGCAAGAGGAAATTAAAGTGGGTAATATAATTCCCAACCCCGTCTTATCGAGGAGAAGGGTATCTGACTACTTTTTAAGCCTGGTTCATTTTGTGAAGGCGGGTGGCCAGGCGGGACTTGGTGCGCGAAGCGTTGTTCTTGTGGAGGATCCCCTTTTTTACCGCCCGATCCAGATGGCCGATAGCCTTCTGCACCGCCGCCTGAGCTTCAGCCTCGTCGCCTCCATCAATCGCGCGCCGCGCACCGTAAAGGACGGTACGGGTGGCGCTGCGGATACTGTGGTTCCGGCCGTAGCGCTTGACAGACTGGCGGGCGACTTTTTCAGCGGGCAAGGAAATCCCTCCGATCGTTACGGTTATGTATTCTAGAGTAAAACATTATAAACCAAACAACCCTCATAAACCAAACGACGCTTCGGGCAATCGTTGAGCAACCGCCGCTTGTTCCGGGGGGCATTTGGCCCCAGGGTATTTGGTTTTTGGGGTCCATGGACGTGTTGATTTCCCGCTGGTATAAGAGGGTGTGTGAGAAGCCTTCTTTTCGTCATTGCGAGCAGTCCCGAT
>JADFQT010000034.1 GCA_022561675.1 Chloroflexota bacterium | reverse complement strand
ACATTCCGGCCCAGTTCAAAATCCTGGGAACTCACCTGCTGGACCGGCTCAACCAGCTCAAGGCACGCTTCTCCTTCATCACCGAAGTCCGGGGCAAAGGACTGCTGGCGGCCATCTATTTCGACAGCGATATTTCCGGGCAGGTATTGACCCTGGCCAACCAGGCCGGGCTGCTGCTCAACGGAGTGCGTCCCAACGCCGTCCGCTTCATGCCGCCTCTCACCGTCACCGCGGAAGAGATCGACGAGGCCATGGGCCGGCTGGAGGAGGCCCTGAAGCAAATTTAGGGAAAAGCAAGATGAAGGCCTACGATATTCCGCTCAAGGTGACGGCAGAAGGCAAGATCGAACTACCCGACGCTCTTCTAGCTGTACTACCCCATGGCCAAACAGTTCGGGCAATCTTTCTGGTGCCTGAGCCGGCAGATGAGGAGGAAAATTCAGCATGGTCTCGACTAGCTGCGGCGCAATTTCTGGCGGGCTGCAGCGAGGCTGACTCTATCTACGACGGAGGCTGAGCCGCAAGGAGAATACAGCGACACTATGGCAACAAGTCAAGAGTTTTACGTGGTAATCGAAAGGGACGAGGATGGGTTCTACGTGGGCGAGGTGCCGCAGCTGAGAGCCTGCTACACCCAAGGTCGCACTCTAGATGAGCTTATGGACAACATCAAAGAGGTGATAAAGCTGTGTCTGGAAGAGGGAGATGTTGGTGTCCTGCCAGAATTCGTCGGGATACAAAAGGTTGAAATCGTAGACTAAATGGCCCGATTACCCGCCTTAAGACCCGACGAGGTAATCCGTGGCCTGGAAAAAGCAGGATTTGAGGTTGCTCGCCAGCGGGGCAGTCATGTCAGATTGAGGCATCCCGACCACCGGGTGGAACTGTACCAGTGCACTCTGGCCAGACTCTAGGACGCGGTCTGGTTCGGAAAATTCTCCGAGATGCTTAGCTCACCACCGAAGAATTTTTAACTCTGCTCAGAGAATAGATGCGGTGGCTATGTTTGCAATTGTTCTAAGCGTTGTTGGGTCAACTATCATGACAAGGAATGACCGATAAATACCATGGCCAAAGACAAGATATTGTTGGCATACAGCGGCGGCCTGGACACCTCAGTCGCCGTCCCCTGGCTGCAGGAGAATTACAACGCCGAGGTCATTACCCTGACCATTGACCTGGGGATGGTGGACCTGGAATCCATCCGGCAGCGGGGCCTGCAGGTGGGCGCCGTTAAAGCCATGACCGTGGACGGTAGAGAAACCCTGGTCAACGAGTTCCTGTTTCCCGCCCTGCAAGCCGGGGCTATCTACGAGGAAAAGTATCCCCTGGCCACGGCTCTGGGGAGACCGTTAATCGCCCGATATTTGGCCGAGGCCGCCCAATCGGAAGGCGCCTACGCCGTGGCCCACGGCTGCACCGGCAAGGGCAACGATCAGGTGAGAATAGAGGTTGGCATCGCCGCCCTGGCTCCGAAGCTTAAGGTCATCGCCCCCATACGGGAATGGGGCATGAGCCGGGAGGATGAGATAGAGTACGGCCAGGCGCGCAATCTACCGATAAATGCCAGCCAGAGCCGCTTCTCCGTCGATGAAAACCTGTGGGGTCGCAGCGCCGAAGCGGGTGAGTTGGAAGACCCGTGGCAGGAGCCACCGGAGGAAGCCTTCGCCTGGACCAAAGCCCTCTCCGACACTCCAATGGACCCGGCCTATCTGGAGATCCATTTCGAGCTGGGCATCCCCACCCAGGTAGACGGCGAGAGCATGGCGGGAATCGACTTGATCTCCCACCTGAATACCCTAGCGGGCGCCCACGGTGTCGGTCGGGTGGACCACGTGGAGAACCGGCTGGTGGGTATCAAGTCTCGCGAGATTTACGAAGCTCCCGCGGCCACGGTGCTCCACGCCGCTCACCAAGCCCTGGAAACTTTGACCTTGACCAAGGAGCAAGCCAGAACCAAGGCCAAAATAGCCCAGGAGTACGCCGATGTAGTGTACAACGGACTCTGGTTTACCCACCACCGACAGGACCTGGATGCGTACGTCCGAAGCACCCAGCGCTACGTGACCGGCGACGTCCGGGTTCGCCTGCATCGGGGCACCTGCATGGTAGTGGGCCGCCGGGCTCCCCAGGCATTGTATCAGTACCACCTGGCAACCTACGACCGATCGGACCAGTTCGATCACGCGGCTGCCGAGGGCTTTATTTCGATTTACGGGCTGCCGGTTCGCACCCAGAACCAGGTCCAATCCGGCTAATGCCGTGGCCTCACCCGGAAATATTTACCAAAAAAGTTGAACTGCAGAGTCGAACCGGCCCAGCCTGAAGATCTACCCGCTATCGCGGAGTTGGTAGCGGCAGTGGGTGGTGACCTCGAGGACCTGCTGGCGGAGCAGTTTTTGGTCGGCCGCGCGGATTCAACTAGCCGGGGTAAAATAGTTGGCTGCGGCCGCCTCAAACCCTACCCCGGATTTTGTGAGCTGGCCAGCCTGGCCGTCGATGGGGAATGGCGCAATAGCGGCGTTGGAAGAAGCTTAGTGGCGGAGCTGGTGACCTGGTACGAAGGGCCCATCTACCTCATCTGTGAGGACGACGTGGTGGACTTCTTTCGGAGGTTCGGCTTTGTTCTGATTCCCATGTCGGGGATGCTGAGCGGCCTGCAATCCAAGTGGCAGCGTTACGTTGCCCAGCTTGGACACATCAACATAATGCGTCGGTATGCGGACTAACGCCAGGTCAGGCCAATTCTGTATATCAGCGGCGTTCACAACCGGTGGTTCGACAAGCTTCCAAGGAACTGCCGAATTTAGTCACGACGGGATCGGGATGAACCGGCTTTGACCTTTGTCGTGAGCATTTCGAACCAAAAACAGTTGCTGCTTAAATATCCCTTCTATTTGAGGCATCGCTAAAAAACGGGGATATTAAAAACCGGGAGACAACATGACCATAGCCAGCCGAATGATGAACCTGGGCACCGAAACCGCCTTCGAGGTGTTGGCTAAAGCCCGGGCGCTGGAAGCCAAGGGCAAGGAAATCATCCATCTGGAGATCGGCGAGCCCGACTTTGATACCCCTCAACACATCGTCGAAGCCGGCATTCAAGCCCTGCGGGAGGGTTACACTCACTATGGGCCCACTCCCGGTATACCCGAGCTGCGGGAGGCCATAGCACGCAACAGCCGGGAAGTGCGGGGCATCGACACCGACCCAAGTAATGTAGTTGTCACTCCTGGGGCCAAGCCCATCATGTTTTACCTGCTGCTGGCTTTGGCCGAGCCCGGAGTGGAGGTAATTTACCCCAACCCGGGTTTTCCCATCTACGAGTCGATGATTCGGTTTTCCGGCGCCACTCCGGTCCCCATGCAGCTCCAGGAAGAGACCGGCTATCATCCCGACCTGGACCGGCTGGCACAGAGTATCACGGAAAGGACCAGGCTGATCATAATTAACTCTCCGGAGAATCCCTGCGGTTCGGCGCTAACCCGTGATGAGCTGGAAATCATTGCCAACCTGGTTAAGGAATGGCCAAATCTCTATGTCCTGGCCGACGAGATTTACAAGGACATTCTCTACACCGGGACCCACTACAGCATCGCCGCCTTTCCTGAGATGGCGCGACGGACCATAATTCTGGACGGGTTTTCCAAGAGCTACGCCATGACCGGCTGGCGGCTGGGCTACGGCATAATGCCGGAGGAGTTGGTGCCCCATATCACCCGTTTGGCGGTAAACAGCGTTTCCTGTGCGGCCACCTTCAGCCAAAGGGCCGCCATCGCCGCTTTGGACGGCCCCCAGGATGCGGTTCAGGCTATGGCCGCCGAGTTTGGACTGCGACGCCGGCTGGTTGCTGACGGGCTGCGGAGCATCCCGGGAATCAATTGTCCCGAACCGGAGGGCGCCTTCTACGCCTTTCCCAGCATCAAGAATCTGGGTATCAGCAGCGACGATTTTGAAGAGCGCGCCCTCAACGAGGCCGGCGTAGCTCTGCTGTCCGGTTCCGCTTTTGGCGAGTTCGGCGAGGGTTACGTTCGGCTGTCCTATGCCAATTCTCAGGAAAACCTCCTGAAGGCCCTGGAGCGGCTGGACAAGTTCGTGCGGAACCTGTAAACGTGACCGGCAGCAGTACATTTTTTCTGCAATTTAGTTCCTATCTCGAAATGTCACCCCGAGCGAAGCGAGGGGTCTAAAGTACTTGGGGACATGGTCCTGACGCCATTGGCTATGGTGTAACTACCGGACTAACTCATGAGGTTTTAGGGGCCAAGAATTTAGATTCCTCAGTCGCGGAGTTTATCCTGAGCCGAGCCGAAGGGCTCCTTCGGAATGACATGGAGCGTTTTGGGATAAAATTCTATTTCCCACGTACTTTTCAAGGGAGGTGACCCAAAATGGCTGAATGCAGAGTGATTCACCCGGACGGGCTGGAGGTGGAGATCCAATCCGGCGCCATGACCCGGTTGGCCGGAGTATCCCAGGGACTGGTCGGTTCCGAAGGCATCCACCTGGCGATAGCCACCATCCCGCCGGGCTGCGCCTCAAGTCCTCACTACCACGTAAACTGCGAGTCGGCGATATACGTGGTTCGAGGTCAGGGCCGTTTCATCGTCGGTGATAAGCTGGAAAACCCCCTTCCCATCGGGCCGGGAGACTTCATCTACGTGCCTCCCAACGCCGTCCACCAGCCGGTCAACGACAGCCAAACCGAACCGCTGGAGCTGATCGTCGCGCGGAACACGCCGGTGGAGATTGTGGTGGAATACCAGCCGGAGAAGGCATCAGCCGACTAGCTCTCCCATCGCGCCCATGCCAATTCCCCGCGTTTGCCAATGACCGGCAAACCCCCTGTGGCCGGCACACTCACTAAACCACTGCCAGGATGAAGCGCCTAGGGGTTGGTATGGCGGTGCAGGTAGATTCCACCTTAGCTTTGCTATAGGTAGTTCCATCGCGGCGGACCGCCCGTGTTGAGGCAGATACCGCTTTAGGCTATACTGGCGGCGTTTCGCAGTACGGGACGAATTCGCTGCCATTGTCACTTTGAGGGTGTCAAAAAACCCGTTGCTCCCCTTGGCAAGACTCAGAGGGGGTGTTTTGACCCCTCATGACCTCCTCTTAAAAGGGGAGGAACATTTTGAATCGATTCTTCAAGAGTTGGTTTAGACCCGGAGGAATTTTATGGACCTGGGACTCACCGAGATCCAGCAGATGCTGAAGAACAGCGCCCGGGAATTCTTATCCCAGGAGTGCCCTTTGACCTTGGTTCGGGAGATGGAAGAGGATCAGCAGGGCTACACCGATGAACTGTGGCGGCAGCTAGTGGGCCTGGGCTGGACCGGAGTGGTTTTTCCCGAGCAATACGGCGGCACCGGCGGCGAATTCGTCGACCTGGCGGTGTTGCTGGAAGAGATGGGGCGGTCCTTGGTGCCTGGTCCCTTCTTCTCCACCGTGGTTTTGGGAGGTCTTACGGTATTGGACGCGGGCAGCGACGCGCAAAAGCGGGACATACTGCCGCGTATCTGCGCTGGAACGCTGAAGATGACCCTGGCGCTGACGGAATCCTCCGCTAGCTTCGAGCCCTGGGGGATCGAAACCGTGGCAAGGCCGGATGGCACCGGCTACCGCCTGGAGGGAACCAAGCTGTTCGTCCCCGACGCCCAGGCCGCCGACCTGCTGTTAGTGGCGGCGCGAACCGACGCGGGTGGGGATCCGGCACAGGGCATAACGCTGTTCCTGGTTCCGGCGGACCAGGCGGGGATAACGGTCAACCAGCTTAATACAATAGCCTCGGACCGGCAGTGCGAGGTTTTGCTCAGCCAGGTTGAAGTCCCGGCCGACGCGGTGCTGGGGACAGTGGGGCAGGGCTGGCCAATAATTCAGCGCTGCCTGCAGCGAGCCATAGCGGGCAAGTGTGTTGAGATGCTGGGGGGAGCCGACGCCGTGCTGGACATGACCGTGGAGTACGCCAAACAGCGGACTCAGTTTGGCCGCCCGGTCGGCAGCTTCCAGGCGGTGCAGCACCACTGCGCCAACATGGCCACCGACGTGGAGGGGTGCCGCCAGATTGCCTATCAAGCGGCCTGGCGGGTCTCGGAGGGGTTGCCGGCCCAAAAGGAAGTCGCCATGGCCAAGGCCTGGGTCAGCGGCGCCTATCAGCGAGTCTGCTCTACGGCCCACCAATGTCACGGCGCCATTGGCTTCACCAAGGAGCACAACCTGCAGCTATACACCCGGCGAGCCAAGGTACAGGAACTCAGCTACGGCGATGTCAACTGGCATAAAGAAGCGGCACTCCACCAGATTGAGAGCCAGCTCCATTAGTCCGGGCGAACTGACCGGGGTTCGTTATCCAAACTAGAGCCAAGTGAAACCAAAATGGGTCGGCATGGCTTTAGTTGTACCCCCGACCTCGGTTTTGGTATAGGGAGGTAGGCGCGACATGACCACCCGGGACTGTGTTTTTTGCGACATCATCGGAGACCCGGTTCACCCGGCCCCAATTTACCGGGATGATCGAGTTATTGTAGTTAAGGACATCAACCCCAAGGCTCCTATTCATTTGCTGATAATCCCCAACATGCACCTGGGTTCGCTGGCTTACGTTGGCCCTGGTCAAGTACCTATTATGGGTCATATGTTCGTGGTAGCGGAGGAGATGGCGCGGCGGGAGGGAGCGACCCTGAGCGGTTACCGGTTAACCCTGAATCAAGGACAGGACTCGGGACAGGAAATCGAGCACCTGCACCTGCATCTGATGGCCGGACGCAAGCTGTCGGCGATGGGATGACCGGCGATGGGATAACCGGGGTTCCGGGCTGGAAAGACCTGCGTAACCGGGTAAAACAAAGGGTCGACCGACTGCCCCAGGGGCTCCAAGCCCACATTAACCGGGTAACCGGGATCGCCAGAGAGCTGGCTCCTCACCACGGGCTGGACCCGGAGCTGGCAGCATTGGGGATGCAGGCCCACGACGTAGCCCGGGCAATCCCCGGTCCGGAGCTGCTTTCCCTGGCCGAATCTTTGAATCTAACCGTCGACCCGGTGCAGTTGCATGTCCCCCTGTTACTGCACGGGCCGGTAGGAGCCGAGCTGCTGCGGCGGGAGGACGGCCTGGACGATGACTCTCTCTATCAGGCGGTCTACTGGCACACCACCGGCCATCCCTCCCTGGACCAACTGGGTAAGCTGGTTTTTCTCGCCGACAAGCTAGACCCCCAGAAGCTGCCCCGCTATCCTTACCAGCCTCATCTCCGGGAATTGGCTCTTAACGATTTAGACGCCGCCCTGGTGGAATTTTACACGCGGGAGATGGTCTCCCTGGTCCGCCAGGGCCAGTTAGTCCACCCGGCGATGTTGGAAGCTCGCAACGCTTTGCTGGCGGCCGCGGTTCCAGGTCCTATTGAGCCGGGTTAAATAACTAACTCAAAACGACCAATGTCATTCCGAAGGAGCGAAGCGACTGAGGAATCTAAATCCTGGGCGCGTAAAACCTAATGAATCGGTATCCCAATTGCGCGATAGCCAATGAAGTCAGGACTATATTCCCAGGGACTTTAGACCCCTCGCTTCGCTCGGGGTGACATTTTGAAATAGTTATTGGTTCTTTCGATAATCCCCAGCCGGTTTGCATCTCTTGACCGCCGGTCCGCATCATATGTATTAAAGGCGAGGTGTGTACTTTCCGAACACGCCTCCCGTTATTCATAGAGGTAGTCCTGTGCGAGTAAATTTAAGCCAAAAGGCGATCCAGCACATTCAAGAAAAGGGTGGCCGCGCCGCCGTAGACCTGGTGTGCATCTCTTCTTGAGCCGGCTCCACCGCTGAGGTATCGGTCGATACCAATGTCGCCCGGCGGCGGAACACCTCGGGTTACCAGGTGATCCGTCAGGAAGGAGTGGAGTTGCTGGTGTCCCCCGAACTGGCCAAGCACTCGCGCCAGCTGTCGGTGGAGCTGAAGGAGTTCTGGTTCTTCCGGCACCTGAAAGCAGAGGCCGAATTAACCAATGGACTGGTTTTGGGAAGACGGGGAGGCTAATCTCCCAATCATCCCCTTGCCCTGCGCCCCCTCCCCATCCCCTTAGTCCCTCGACGAAATTATTAAACTTGTGCGTTCCAAATCCCCCTATATCTCCCTTTGCAAAGGGGGATATAGGGGGATTTCCACAAACGGTGGCCGCTGCAACGGTGTTTAGCTGTAGGTTCAAGGCTCAGTAAATCCCTCCAATTTCCATTCTGCTATACTGCACCGACCCGCTGAACTTTGGGGACCGGAGCAGATAATGTTGTTTGGCATCAACCTGGGCGGCGGCAACCTTCCCCATGAATCCCGTGCGGAGGCTCTGGAAGGCCGGCTGGAAAAGTCGCGCCTGGCCAAGCGGTACGGATTTCACTCCCTGTGGAGCGGCGCCGGCTACCTGAACAACGACTTCCACCCCATGCTTTTGCTGTCCAGGGTGGCGGCAGAGGCTCCCGGCCTGGAGCTGGGAATGGTCGCACTGCTGCCTCTGTACCATCCGGTGGAGGCCGCCGAGCAAATCGCCACGCTGGACGTTATCAGCGGCGGCAAGTTTGTGCTGGCACCGGCCCTGGGCTGGCGAGACTTCCAGTTCAACGCCTTCGGAATCCCCAAAAGCGAGCGCCTCTCCCGGTTCCGTGAGGTAACGGAGGTCATGAAGCAGCTCTGGACCGAGAGCCGGGTTACCCACCACGGTCAGCATTTCCAGATGGAAGACGTGCCTGGCGGCGGAGCCCCGTTGCAGAAGCCCTACCCCCGGATGTACCTGGCGGCCAACCAGGACCGGGGGGTGATTCGGGCGGCCCGGCAGGCCGATGGCTGGCTGGTCAGCTCCCGGGCGACTTTGACCACTCTTCGCCAGCAGGTGCCGGTTTACCAGGAAGCCGCGAAGGCGGCGGGCAAAGTAGGCTACATTTCCGCCTGGCGAGAGATGTTCATCGCGGAGACTCGGGAGAAGGCCATAGAGATCGCCCGGCCCCACGTGGAGTGGCTATACCGGGACCGGGCCGCCTCGGGCCACAGCCAGGAACTGCCCGCCGCCGACCGCATCGACGTTCCCTTCGAGCAGGTGCTGGAAGGACGGTTCATCATCGGCAGCCCGGACGAATGCGCCAAAGAGATTCAAAAATACCAGGAGCTGGGCATCCAGGAGCTGATATTACGCTGTCAGTGGCCCGGCATGCCCAACCAAGACTCCAACCGAGCGGTGGAGCTGTTCGGCCAGGAAGTGCTCCCCCGGTTCGGGTGAGGTCCAGAACCCCCTCTGCTGAAAGCCCTCCTACCCGGCGGTATACTCCGGAGCGCGCTTCTCCACGAAGGAGCGGCTGGCCTCCTGAAAGTCCTCGGTCTGGTGCAGCTTGAGCGGCTGGATGTACATATTGGCGTCGTACAGCGGCTGGACCCACTGGCGCCGGGTCAGGCGCACCCCGGAACGAGAGGCCAGGGGCGGCGCTTTCAGGACCTTTTCCGCCAGCTCTTCGGCGGCCTCCAGGTGCTTTCCGGTGGGCACCAGGCGGTTGATCAGCCCCAGGCGATAAAGCTCGGCGGCCTCCACCGGCTCCCCGGTAATGACCATCTCGGTGAGTACCTTAGAGGGCATGAAGGCGTTCATCTTGGCCCAGACCCGGGCGCCGGGCAGTCCTCGCTTGGTCTCGGTGATGCCAAACTGAGCCTCCTCCGAGGCGACGATCAGGTCGCACTCGGCGGCGATGGACGTGCCAGCGCCCAGGGCATACCCGTGGATGGCAGCGATGACCGGCTTCCAGTTGATGCTTCGGGCCAGATAGCCCTCCGAGCTGCTGCCCATGGTGCGCCGGGCGCTCTGCTGAGGGGTCATGTTGACCAAGCGCTGCTTGATGTCGGCGCCGGCGCAGAAGCAGCGGCCAGCCCCGTGGATAATGGCCACCCAGGCATCCTCGTCGATGTCGAACTCCAGCAGAGCATCGGGCAGGTCCCGCTCGAACTGGTCGTTGACCGCGTTAAGCGACTGGGGCCGATTGAACATGATGTAGCCTATCTTGCCCTTACGCTCATAGGTCATAGTTTCGTATTCGGTCATTCTCTCTTCCTCCTCAGCTGCGGGTGATTTCCGTCCACTTTTCGTCCCGTTTTTCATCTTGGTGCTAACGGTGGGACATTTGCCGATTTGATACGGCGCTGGCAATATAGCAAGGGCTGAAATGAGCGTCAAATTTGCCTGGTGAAACGGTTGACATTCTCAGAACACCCGTTCTATACTTACGTTTTAATAGAACAAACGTTCCGGAGGATGAGATGGCCAGCACTATTTCTACCCGCACCACGGTCGATGCGGTTCCCGAATTTTTTCACTACGAAGACACCGGTTGCGAGGTATCCCTATCCTGCCTCAACTGCCCCTTGCCCCAATGCAAGTACGACGATCCCGCCTGGTTTCAGCGCTACCAGAGGCTCAGCAAAGACCTGAAAGTGCTAACCGCCATGCGGTTGGAGAATCTGACGGTGGACGAGGCGGCGGAGCGATTTTCAGTGACGGTGCGGACCATCTTCCGGATTATGCGCCGCTGCCGGGAGGCTCAGCCGGAGCTGGAGGAACAGGAATTGGGAGCCCTGGCCGCCGATTGACCGGCCCGAAGAGACCAGGGGAGTGGAGGTTGAGGGGCTGATAGCAATTTAGCGGCGGGGCAGCAGGATGTCTCTTTATCGAAGAGGTTCGAAATCTAATGCAACACAGGGTTCATGGCCCACAACCCAGGCATCGTGACCTGGACCAACTTCAAAGAAATCTCCGGGACCAACCTCTACCTCATTATTGTTGGCTGTACGAACCATCATTTTGCCTGACTGCACCCATCCAATATGCCTTGCTGACTCTTTCCCGGTTTGCGGACCTGCATGGACCGACCAACGCCATCCGGGGTTGTAAACCCCTCGTCCTATCGTTACGGAGAGAAGTTTTGTAACACATCGTTTACTACCATCAATGAATGTATGGCAGTCAGAACCAATTTGATCAGCATTTATGGTTACAATATCGTCCATGGGGTATTCCTAGTGATGAAGTACCGGCCCGGGAGCGGTCCACCCCGGAGCGGTCCACCCCGGAGCGCTCAACCCCGGGGCAGGCCCAGGCCCCGCCCGGCGATGATGTTCCGCTGCACCTCCGAGGTTCCGGCGGCAATTTTGTGGGAGAAGGCTATCATCCAGTGCTCTTGCATCCGGCCGCTGAGGGGCGCCCACTTCTCGTCGCGACCCAAAGCGCCATACATGCCCAGAATCTCCATGCCGGCCACGGTAGTCCGCTGCAAGGTCTCGCTGCCGAAGACCTTGCTCATGGAGGCCTCCTTATTGGGAACCAGGCCCTCTCCCTGCATGTAGGCAACGTTGTATGCCATCAACCGGGCGACTTCGGTTTCGATGTACCGGTCGGCGACCAGGTTGCGCACCCAGGGAGTTTGCATCAGCGCCTGCCCGTTTTGCCGGGTTTCGCCGGCGTATTCCCGTATTTCATCCAGGAGGCGGCGGGACATGGCTGAATAATCTATGCCCGAACGCTCAAAGTCCAGCAGGGTCACCGCCACGTACCAGCCACGATTCTCTTCACCGACCACGTTCCGCCGCGGCACTCGGACGTCATCAAAGATGATCTGATTAAACTCATGCCCGCCGGACATGTTGATGATGGGTCGAACTTCGACTCCGGGGGATTTCATGTCGACCAGGATGAAGCTTATCCCTCGATGCTTGTGGGCCTCCGGGTCGGTACGCGCCAGACACATGATCCAGTCGGCTCGGTGAGCCAGCGTGGTCCAGATTTTCGCTCCGTTGATGATGTAATCGTCGCCGTCCCGCACCGCCCGGGTGCTGAGCGACGCCAGGTCCGAGCCCGATTCCGGTTCGCTGTACCCCTGACACCACTGGACTTCCCCGCGAGCTATCGGCGGCAGATGCGTCTGCTTCTGCTCCTCGGACCCGTGGATCATCAGGGTAGGTCCCAGCATGCGAACGCCGAAAATATCCCGGCCGGGCGCCCTCATGTACGCCAGCTCCTCGTTGTAAATCGCCGAACGGATCGGCGATGCGTTCTGCCCGCCGTACTCCTCCGGCCAGTGCATGGTCAGCCAGCCCTTCTGAGCCAGCTCCCGCCGCATCGTTCTGGTCTGCTCCCAGTTCCATTCCTCCGGCCAGCGTCCACCACCCTCCCAATCGGAGGGGAGTGCCTGCTGGACAAATTCCCGCAGGTCCTGGCGAAAGGCGTCATCTTCGGCGCTGAACTTGAACTCCACTGAAAAGCTCCTCTATAGCTGCGAAGGCAGGATTAATGGGCTTCAGGTGCCTACCGCGACGCAGGTCACGGTGCGAACTACTCCCGTCACAGTGTGGATGCCTTCGGTCACCAGGTTTCCCACCACCGACATGTCATCACCGCTGATGACCGCGATGATGTCGTAGGGACCGGTGACCACGTCCACCGTTTCAATGCCATTCAACTCCCGCAGGGTGCTGGCCACGTCTCGGGTTTTACCCACCGCAGTTTCCACCAACAAGTAAGCCTTAGTCGCCATTTCGCCTCCATGCCCGATGCTTCGTTGGGCTAGCCTTGATCCGGGCTCAACTGCCCGCGACAAGAATTCCAACCCAATAGCTCCAATCTGGCTGTTCCAACCTGTAAATCTGCCGCTAATTCTACGGATAGCCCATTTGGGTGTCAATCCAAAAAATAACCGGGGAAGAAAATAGCAGGGTTAGATCCCCCCTTCTGCCACTCCTATCTCAGAGCACCCACCGGGCGGGGTATAATTGTCGGCGATGCCTGAATCTATGGAACTTTTAGCCGGCGGCGCGCTGGAATTGGGGATTAAGCTGACTGACCGGCAGTTAGCCCAGTTTGAAACCTATTACCGCGAGCTGCACCAATGGAACCAGCGGGTCAATTTGACCGCCATTACCGAGTATTCGGAGGTCCAGGTCAAGCATTTTTTGGACTCCCTTACCTGCTGCCTGGCATTTCCCGAGGGACTGCCCGCCGCTAGGAAAATAGTCGACATCGGAGCGGGGGCTGGATTCCCCGGATTGCCGCTGAAGCTGGTATTCCCGGACTTTCAGCTGCTGCTATCTGACTCGGTGGGCAAAAAAACCGCCTTTCTGCGCCATCTGCTCCAGGTGCTGGAGCTGCCCGATGTGACGGTGCTTACCGCGCGGGCGGAGCAGCTGGGACGGGCCCCGGAGACTCGGGAAAGGTTCGACCTGGTGCTGGCCCGGGGCGTGGCCAAGCTGCCGGCGCTGCTGGAGTATGCCCTGCCCTTGTGCCGTATTGGCGGTAAGATAGTCGCCTGGAAGCACGGCGGCA
>JADFQT010000033.1 GCA_022561675.1 Chloroflexota bacterium | reverse complement strand
TGGTCTGTGCCTTTGCTTGGGGCACATTGACCCACCAACGGTCGCTCCACTCACTACGACTGTTCGCAGAAGAAGTAGTGCCTGTTATCGCTGGTACGCCGAGTCCGGCGGGTTAGGCGTGGTTAAAGGGTGTCGGGGCCCATTCCTGAGCGGCTAGCTATGGCCCAAAGAAGCATTTGAGGAGGGAAAAGGCGATGGAGGTCAACCCTTTCACGATCAATGTGCCCAATGAGGTGTTGAATGACCTGAGCCGCCGCTTGGAGAACGTTCGCTGGCCTGATGAGATTCCTCAATCAGACTGGGATTACGGCTGCAATTTGGACTACCTGAAAGAACTGGTGGATTATTGGCGCACGGGATTCGATTGGAGGGCCCAGGAAGCCAAGTTAAACGCCTTCCATCATTTCAAGTCCAAGGTCGACGGGCTGGACATCCATTTCATCCACGAACGGGGAAAAGGTCCCAACCCCATCCCTTTGGTGATTACCCACGGCTGGCCCAGCAGTTTCTATGAGATGCACAAGATCATCCCTTTGCTGGCCGACCCAGGTGCCCACGGCGGTGATCCGGCCGATGCCTTCGACGTGGTCGCTCCTTCTCTGCCCGGCTTTGGTTTTTCCGACCATCCTACCGAGCGCGGTACGGATGTAGAGCAGGTCGCCGGGATGTGGCACAAGCTTATGACCGAGCACCTGGAATATCCCAGATTCGCGGTCCAGGGCGGCGATATAGGTGCTGGGGTGACCTCCCGGTTGGGTTTCGGTCACGCCGACAGTCTGATTGGCATCCACCTGACCTCCGTCACTCGACCCACCCCATACCTCGGTCCCGGCTCACGGGAATTGACGGAAGCAGAGAAGACCCACATGGCACAACGAGAGCGGTGGCAGCAGGATGAGGGCGGTTACAGCCACATCCAGGGCACTAAGCCCCAGACCCTGTCCTACGGCCTGAACGATTCGCCAGCAGGTCTGGCAGCCTGGATCGTGGAGAAGTACCGCGCTTGGAGCGACTGCGGCGGTGATGTGGAAAAGCGGTTCACCAAGGATGAGCTACTCACCAACATCACCATTTACTGGGTAACCCAGACCATCGGCTCCTCGGTCAGGATGTATTACGAGAACCAGCGAAACAACTGGGTAATGGGCAAAGACGAGCAGATACCAGCACCAGCGGCTATCGCTGTTTTTCCTGGCGAGATAAGTCGGCCGCCTCGGGAATGGGCCGAGCGGTCCTACAACGTTTGCCGGTGGACGGAGATGGCTAGGGGCGGGCACTTTGCGGCCTTGGAAGAGCCTGAATTGTTGGCGGAGGATGTTCGGGCCTTTTTCAGGGCTTACCGGACAACCGGGACCCTAGGCCAGCCAATAGCTTGAACGGAGCGACATCTATGATCATCACTAGAATTTACACTGGCGACGATGGGCAATCTCACATGGAAGACTTCGACCTTGACGACCACGCGAATCCAGAATCCTTGCAGTCGGTCACCAGCATAGTGTTCCGAAGTCATGACCCAGGCCGGTTCAGCGACTGGCACTGCGAGTCACGCCGCAATTACATCATCACAGTCTCTGGCGAGGGAGAAATTGGACTGGGAGATGGCACGGCTCACAGAATCGGCCCAGGACGGGTTATGCTGGTCGAAGACCTAACCGGTCAAGGCCACACGACGCGGGTTACCAGCAGCGTGCCGAGGGTAACCATAGCCATTCCTTTGGAGGATCAAACTCCAACTGAACAGGCATAGGGCGACGTGTAATTGCTTGTTACTCTGGTATGGCTATTAAGGGACAAGGAAAGGGATTTATGCTGAAAGGAGTAAGAGATGTCCGATTCCATTGTTCAGGCAAAAGCATCCTTCCAGCGGTGGTTAACCGCGTTTAATACCCGAGATGTGGAAGGGATGATTGCCGATATGCATTTCCCCCACCGAAGGCTATCCGGAGAGAACGATTTTCAGGTATGGGAGGCCGCTGACGATTTTCGCGCGAATAACGAGATTAGCATCGCGGCCCGTAACACCCAGGGATGGGGATATAACGTAGCAAACTCCATAGATGCCATCCAATCGGGCGCGGATAAAGTGCATCTAGCCATTAACTACGCCAGGTGTCGGGCTGATGGTACCGAGTACTATGCATTCCCCAGCCTTTGGATTTTCACCAGAATCGATGGCCACTGGGGAGTTCAGTTCCGCTCTTCATTTCTCTCCGGACCGGTAGCACGCGGGGAGGCGGTGGAATAAGGCAGGTTATAGACATCGGCGTTAAGCTCTTGCCCGGGCTCAGCTATGGCCAGCGTCACGACGGCCACTGGTCTGGGGAGTGAGTTCGCCAGGGCCTCATGAATCAGAGAAGCTAGTTCTATTTCTATATACCCATTGCGTACTACGGGCCAAAGCTTACATCCCCAGCAATGCAGGTAATTCAGCCATATCATTAAACACGGTAGCTCCGGCACGTTCTAAAAGTTCTTGCGTAGAGTGATCAGCGTAGCCAAGGACGGACATCCTTGCGGCTACGGCGGCCTGAACTCCTGTCACGGCATCCTCAACTACGACGCATTGTTCCGGATTGGCTCTCATGCGCTCGGCGGCGTGCAGAAACAGGTCAGGAAAGGGCTTGCCCCTGCCTACATCTACTGCGCTGAAAATGCGCCCCTCAAATCTTTCGAGCAGTCCTGTTACACCAAGGGTCGTTTGCATCATGTGGTGAGGCCCGCTGGAGGCAACACACATTGGCAAAGAGATTTTGTCCAGGGCTTCGACAACTCCCGGGACGGGCTTGAGGTCACGGCGGAATGCCACGTCCATCCTTGAGTAGAACTGGTCTGCAAGTCCTTCGGGTACTCGCTTGCCGAACCTTGACTCCACAATCTCAAAGGCGTTGGACAAGGTTCGTCCCCTGAACATATCGAAGGACTCTTGAACGGTCATCTCCACGCCGATTTCTGCCAGCAGTCCGACGAGGGTGCTGTTGGCAATATGCTCGCTGTCCACTAGCACACCGTCACAGTCGAAAATCACAAGTTCAAGCTGTGCATCATCCAGATTCATTAGCCAAGTTCTCACCTCTAGGAGATTCGCCCATACATGGGCCATCGGGGACGCCTCGGACTATAAAATGCCATCTCGGACGCGTCAATGGGTCTCCCAGCAGTGTATTTCGCGAAAATGAGGGAACAATGAAAACCGTGCTAACCGGGCGATGGATGCCTCCAATCGTATACTCGGGGCTATAGTCGAGCCTTCGGAGTTTGTCATGCCGATGAAGCACAGTAAAGGCTGAGGGAGCGGATTGATGCCGACCCCAACACCAAGGATTAGGCCGGCGCTTGATCAGCCGCTCTACACTCCCCCGGGTGGACCACACCCCCAGATCGGCGAGCCGAGCCGCCACCCTGCGGTAGCTCAAGCCCTGGCTGTAAAGCCGAAACGCGTCTGCCTGCCGGTGTAACAAGTCAAGGCTACCGTCTTACTGGAGGGAAAAGCAATCTAAACGACCTCAACTTCGTGATGATAGCCTACACCCCGGGAAATATGGGCGCGGGCAACTGGACCACCGCTGTTTACATCGACGAAAAAGCCGATGGGGAGCAACGGGAGGCGCTTGGCAGAATACTCTCGGGCGACGTGGGCGGACCGGCCCAACGCTGGATGCCCCTCACCACGGACTTCAAGGGAACGAAATATTGCCCCATCACCTACACGGCCGAGGGGAGGACCCGCAGCGTGTCCATTCCAGAGATAATGGACTTCAACGTTGAAGGCATCACCGCTGGGAGGGGAAACGAGCCCATCCGGCTGGAAAACGTGGGGCATCCGGTGAGCTCCGTTCTCACTCTGGCCCGAGGTACGGCGAGTACGTACAACGACCATGGCATGAGTTGGGATAACACTGGTAAGAATGGCCACTACGCCGCCTTCGAGTGGCAATGGCCTTAGAATTCAGGATGTTTTCCTGGAAGCCTGGTCTGGACAATTGGGCCGATCCTTGGGACTCGGCCAAGGTCTTGTCTGCTGCCTCATGATTGGTCCAGTGGTGTTACCGCCCTCGATCCTGGTAGAATCTCCTAATCTTAGCCCAAAACGCATTAGGGGAGGTTCATCATGCCGAGTTTCACCGACAAGCTGACCGTAGGCGGCAGCGATATGGACATGTACGCTGCACTTCCTGAAGGCTCGGGGCCCCATCCAGCCGTCGTAATTGCCTTCCATGTGGGTGGATTGGACGAATTCGACAAGGTCATGGCCGACCGCTTGGCCGAAGCAGGATACGTGGCCGTGGTACCGGACCTGTTCCACCGATTTCCCCGGGAAGTAATGGACGGGCCCCGGTTGGACCGCCTTGGGCACCTGAGGGATGCCGACATCATCGCCGACATGAACGCCGCAGTGGATTTCCTTACCGCCAATTCCTCCATAGACAATGACCGCATCGGCGTCACCGGTTTCTGCATGGGTGGGCGCATCGCCTGGTTGATGGCCGCCACCAACCCCATCTTCAAGTGCACTGTGCCCTTCTACGGCGGCAACATCATGGGCAACTGGGGTTCCGGAGACACCCCTTTCTCTATGGCCGCCAACATCAATTGTCCCATGTTGTTCCATTTCGGCTCAATAGACGGAAATCCATCGGTGGAAGACCGGGACAAGTTGGACGCGGAGCTAACCCGCCTGGGTAAAGTCCATGAGTTCTTCACATATGAAGGCGCGAATCACGCCTTCATGGACTTCACCAACCCGGAGCGCCACCATGAAGAGGCGGCTAAACAGGCCTGGCCCAGGACCGTCGACTTCCTCAATAAGCATTTGAAAGTTGCTGCCGTTTCTGCCTAACGCCTCTAACTTTATCAAACTAGACCGAAAGCTGCCCGGCACTTCGAGGATGCCCTTGCTCCCTGACGCAAGACGGGCTACCGGCTGAAGCAAGGCTGGACCTGCTGCGACTGCGCCGGTAGCCTTCGCAAACGCAGGGGCAACTGCGACCGCGAGAAGACTTGTCCCTGCTGGACGAGTCCCTGGCCATCTCCACAGAAGTGGGCATGGGCCCTTTGATGGAACGGGTGCTGTCCCGGTGGTACCTATGTGACACTACCGGCGAATAGTGCACGATAGGACACCCTGGTCTATGCAAGAAATGCTTGGAACGACGTGGTGCGATCTCTCCGACGCCAAATGAAGTGCGGATAACTATGTAGCGAAGCTCGAAACCACCCGACATTCCTTCCAATTTATTCCTAAGGCTAAGCCGGTGTTATATTCCATACCGACTATCAACGGTATCCGCCGGACCAGGCGGTTCCAGAACAAGGAGCGACATATCTTGACTACTGCCGATGAACTAGCCAGAAGAGCCGAGGCATTTCGGGACTATCTACCAGCCCAGAGCCCCATGCCAGCCATATCCCCGGAATATTCCCAAATTCAGGTGCCTCTGATGTGGGGCGGCATCTGGCAAGTGCCGGGCCTAGACTTAAAGCTGCGGAGCTTTGCTACCATATCGGCCCAATGCGTGAACGGCTGGGACTTTGGCCTGCGGCATCAGATCAAGGTGGGACTTACTATGGGGATGACCCCCCAACAAATTAAGGGAATATTCATCCAATTGCTGTTTTATGCCGGGATTCCGGCCACTGTCTACGGATTGCTGCAGGCTCAGCAGGTTATTAACGAACGAGAGGAATGGCGAGCCGCCGATGTCTCACCGGACTCGGACTGGCTCGACACTGTCGAGGAGAAACTCCAGCGAGGGAGTGAGATTCGCCGTCAGCACTGGGGAGAACAGGCCAACAAGGATGTGGAAGGGTCGCTGGCCCAGCAGATGGTGCCGGAGGCGTCCGACATAGTGGATGGGTACAACTTTGGAGAGGTGTGGGCGCGGGCCGACCTCAGCCCCAAAGAGCGGATGGTATGCGTTCTAGCTGCTCTGATGGCTCGGGGTCACTGGAAGCAGTTAAGGCAATATATTGGGTACGCGCTAGAAATGGGGTTCGATCAGAGAGAGATCTGCGAGGTGTTTTCCCAGTCCGGCTGGTATCGGGGTTGGCCTCATGTCGAAGATGCCTTGGAACAGGCCAAGGCCGTCTTTGAGGAGAAGGGTGTCTAAGCATGATAGCCATTGTTTTGATAATTAGCTTGACCCTGCAGGAGAGGCTTTTATGGGTACGGTAGCAGAGTTGCAGCAGAAGTCCGCCGAGCTCAGGAAATTCTTCGACCAGCATCTGCCCTACGCTAGCCCGATTCCAGTGCTGGCCGACTTCGTCCGAATCCAACACGAACTTATGTGGGGCGGGGTCTGGCTGGTGGACGGGTTGGACTTGAAGCTTCGCAGTTTCGCCACCATCACGGCCCAGTGTGTGAACGGGTATGACTTCGGAGTAGAGCACCAGGTTCGTACCGGCCTGACCATTGGAATCACTCCGCGGCAGATCAAGGGCATATTTATCCAACTCCTCTTTTATGCCGGGGTGCCCGCCACAGTCTCAGGGCTACGAATCGCCCAGGAAGTTATCAACGAGCGCGAGGAGTGGAAATCCGACGATGTCCCTCTGGACGTGGACTGGCTGAATTCCATCGAGGATATGCTCAAACAAGGCAAATCTCTGCGGATTAAGAACTGGGGGGAGCTAGCCGATCAGGAAATTGAAGGCTCCCTGGCCCGTCAAATGGTGCCGGAAGCCGCCGAACTTGTGGATGGTTACCATTTCGGCCAAGTTTGGGCCCTGGCCGACCTTAGTCAAAAAGAGCGAATGGTGTGCATACTGGCAGCTCTCATGTGCCGGGGTCACCTGAAGCAGCTGAAGCGGCACGTCGGTTATGCCTTAGAAGCTGGCCTCAACCGAAAAGAAGTATGCGAGGTATTTGCTCAGGCAGGATGGTACCGAGGCTGGCCCTACGTTGAAGATGCTCTTGAGGAGGCTGATGCGGTCTTCAAGGAACGCGGCCTGTAGCTTTCCGACCTGAAGAGCGCACCATTCCTCGGGTATTCCGGTCTACATTCCGGTCTAATTCCGGGCACAGGAGAGTCTTGAATGACCAGAGCAGAGGACCTGGCACAGAAAGCAGCCAACCTCCATGCCTTCATCGATCAGCATGTTCCTCAGGGGAGGCTCACCGGCGCCCTGCCGGACATCAGCCAGGACTACGTGAAGTTGCAAGAAGAGGTGATGTGGGGCGGTGTATGGCAAGTGCCCGGCCTCGACATAACGCTGCGGAGTCTGGCCACCATCTCCGCCCAGTGCGTGAACGGCTGGGACTTTGGGTTGCAGCACCAGATCAGAGTGGGGCTTTCTTTGGGTATGTCGCCCCAAAAGATAAAGGGTATATTTCTCCAGCTTCTCTTCTATGCCGGAATACCCGCCACTGTTTTCGCCCTCACTCAGGCACAAAAGGTGATCAATGAACAAAAGATGTGGCAGGAGGAGGACAGAGAACCTCTAAAGGCCGAATGGTTGGCCTCCGTCGAAGAGAAGTTGGAGCGGGGACGGCAACTCCGGCGTAACTGTTGGGGGCAGCAGGCCGACCTGGACCTGGAAAGTACCCTCTCTCAGGAGCTGACCCCAGAGACGGCCGACCTGGTTGATGCCTATAACTACGGCGAAGCGTGGGCCAGAGGTGATTTGACTCCCAAGGAGCGCACGGTCTGCATCTTGGTAGCGCTGATGTGTCGCGGGCACATGAGGCAGCTGAAGCAGCACATTGGGTACGCTCTCAACTTGGGCATCAGCCAGCGGGAGATATGCGAGGTCTTTTCCCAGGCCGGCTGGTATCGCGGTTGGCCGTACGTGGAAGAGGCGCTGGAGCAAGCCAAGTCAGTTTTCGAAGAGAAGGGCGGGAGTTTTGGCAATTGATCAAGATAGAGCATAGCGTGGTGATTAATCGAGACTTAGAAGACGTCTTCAAGTTCTTGATCACTCCTGAAAATAACCCGATTTGGCAATCCGGAATCACCAAGTCTCGCAAGACCTCGGATGGACCCATAAGAGTTGGCAGTACAGCTCAAGATACAAGGAAGTACATGGGCATGGAGTTCGAGACTACTTACAATGGCTAGAAAACAGGTCGAGGCCGACTCAGCAAATTTGAAGAATGTCTTAGAACGGACGTTGATTCAACACTGATTTTTCAAGCAAATAATCTGATTGCTGGCTAGCAAATTTTTGGAAAGTCGGAATCATAAAGGAGGCCCGATCATGCCATTTGGAGGTAACGACTGGCTCGCTCTGACCCAGGAGCCAACATTGGAACCGGAGCTACCCATCTGTGATCCTCACCACCACTTTTGGGATTTTCGGCCCGTGCGGCTCCCATACCAGCGTTATCTCCTTCACGAGTTGGCCGCTGACATTGGCAGCGGTCACAACGTACGATCAACGGTGTTCATCGAAACCAGCTCGATGTATCGCCCTGATGGACCCGAGGAGCTACGTTCCGTTGGAGAGGTCGAATTTGTACAAGGTCTGGCTGCAGCCAGTGCCAGCGGCCTGTACGGACCTGCTAAAGCGGCAGCAGCCATCGTGGGCAAGGCCAACCTTAACTTGGGAGAGGCAGTGAAGCCAGTTTTGGAGGCGCTTCAGGCAGCCAGCCCAAATCGGTTTAGAGGAATCCGACAATCCGCCGCCTGGGACTCGGATCCATCAGTAGAAGACCGGGCGCCTCAAGGGCAGTTGTCGGATGCCAATTTTCGGACTGGGGCCCGTACATTGGCTCAAATGGGCCTATCCTTGGACACCACGCTCTACTTCCCTCAGTTGCCTGAGCTAGCGGACTTTGCCAAGGCCGTGCCCGAATTAACCATAGTTCTGAATCACATAGGTGGCCTGCTTCGAACGGGTCCTTACGGCAGCCGCGATGATGAGGTGCTGCCTATCTGGAGAATGGGTATTGCAGCTGTAGCTGAATGCCCCAACGTCAACGTCAAGTTGGGTGGCGTAGGACAACCCCGTTACGGATTCGACTGGTACGCAAGGGACGAACCCGTCGGCTCTGAAGAGCTCGCTGGGGCTTTAGACCCCTTCATGAATTACTGCATCGAGCAGTTTGGACCTGACCGCTGTATGTTTGAGAGCAACTTCCCACCGGACAAATTCTCATATTCCTACAACGTTCTATTTAACGCATTTAAACGGCTATCCAAGGACTACTCAACCTCGGAACGAGCCGCTTTGTTTCATGACACTGCTACAAGGGTTTACCGGATAGACGTTTAGAGGCCTGACTCTGAAAGTTTGCCAGGACCTCGATTTTAGTTGTTCAGAGGTTTAGGGTAATCAGCTAAAATTGGGGAATACGAGATGATTAGAAAATATGAAGACAAGGACGCGGGGGAGTTGCTTGAGGCCTGGTATTCAGGTTCTCAAGTCGGTCACCCTTTCCTGAACGAAGACTTTTTTGAACAAGAGCGGGAGAATATTCTTGCTCTCTACTTGCCAAACGCTGAAACATGGGTCTTTGAGATGGAAGGTGTTGTTGTCGGATTTATCGCTCTTATTGGCAATGAGGTTGGGGCAATCTTCGTCGATTCCAAATTCCATCGGATGGGCATTGGAAGACAACTGATGGACCATGCTAGAAGTATTCGAGACTTTCTTGAGCTTGATGTCTTCGAGGAAAATGCGACCGCTCGGGGTTTCTACGAGAAATATGGCTTCAGAAAAGTGGGTACCCATTTGCATGAAGAAACTGGTCACACGCTATTGAGGCTAAAGATTTGAAGCCAATGACTATTATCCGCCTCTCTAGTTACTGCGGACAGTCGTCCGCCGAAAATTCCTAGTCCGGTGACCACGACCTCCGCATCGGAGACTGGCTCGCCCGCCTGGGCAAGAACCCGGACCCGGCTACCGCCCGATTCCGGGCAGAGGAGAGGTTAGGCCTCCTTGTTCAAATTCCCCAAAAATTCCTGATTGGTGTCGTACTTGGCCAGCCGCTCCAGAACTCGCTCCGTTGCGCTGGCGGAGCTGTCATTAGAAATGAGGGTAATCATCCGCCGCAGCAGGACGATCTGTCTCATGGTTTCTTCGTCGTAGAGCAGTTCCTCCCGCCGGGTGCCACTGCGAACAATGTCTATCGCAGGGAAGAAGCGTCGATCTGCCAGCCGGCGATCCAGGTGCAGCTCCATGTTACCGGTGCCCTTGAACTCCTCATAGATCACCTCGTCCATCCGGCTGCCGGTATCGATCAGGCAGGTGGCGATAACCGTCAGGCTGCCTCCCTCTTCAATGTTACGCGCCGCGCCAAAGAACTTTTTGGGAGGATAGAGGGCTGCCGGGTCGATGCCGCCTGAGAGGGTTCGGCCGCTGGAGGGGACTGCCAGGTTATAGGCTCGAGTCAGCCGGGTCACACTGTCCAGCAGAATAACCACATCCTGTCCCGCTTCCACCAAGCGCTTGGCCCGCTCCAGCGCCAGCTCGGCCACCCGGCATTGCTCCTCCACCGATTCGTCAAATGTAGAAGAAAACACATCCCCTTTCACTGCCCGGCGCATGTCAGTAACCTCTTCGGGTCGCTCACCGATCAGCACTACCATCAGCACCGCCTCGGGCAGATTTTCGGCGACACTGTGGGCCAGGTGCTTGAGAATAGTGGTCTTGCCGGCTTTGGGAGGGGAGACCACCAGCCCTCGCTGTCCCATTCCAATGGGAGCAAAGAGGTCTATCATCCTGGTGGACAGGTTGGATGGATCGGTCTCCAAGACAATTCGCTCTTCCGGGAAGATGGGGGTCAAGTATTCGAACTGGGGGCGGGAACGACTGGGAACCTGCTCCGGATCGAATCCATTAACCCTTTCTACCCGAACCAGACCGAAATATCGCTCTCCCTCCTTCGGCGGCCGCACCTGCCCGGTGACCGTATCTCCGGTTTTGAGCCCGAAGCGCCGGATTTGAGACTGGGAAATATAAACGTCTCCAGTGGTGCGTGGGTGGGCCACCTGCCGCAGAAAGCCATAACCCTCATCCATCATCTCCAGAATGCCGGTGGCAATGAGAGCCTGCTGGGCAGATGCCGATTGCAGGATCCGGCTCAGCAGTTCTTCGCGGCGTAAATTGGCTAAGCTCGCCCCGTCGCTGAGACCGACGCTCTCGGCCATGTCCAGTAGCTGGTCTTTGGATTTGGCACCAAGTTCAGCTACGTCCACCGATTGTTGTACAGTTGCCATGTTCACCTCATTGTTATCCGGGTTATCCAGTCTAGAGCCCGGAAGTGTACGGCTGGGTGGTCCCTATGTCCGGGGCGATCTCAGCAGGCTCTATCAGGACTTTGGACAGGGCACCTGGTCGAAGGGTAAACGGTAATGTAGCCCCCAGCTCGCCTGAATCCGCCCGGAAAAACGCCTTCACAATATCGACAAACGTGCCCGCCACCGTGCCCGCAGTGAACAGACCATTGTCGGTTATAGAACCCTCTTAACTGACAACATCCCATGTTGGTGTTCCGGGCACAACTTACCGCTCGGAACATCTCAACCTCTTCAAATCTTGTATTAGGGTTTTCCTGGGGAAGCGCGGTATCCCTTGTTGTGCTTCGTGCGCGCCATAAAGGTCCCATAGCTCGGTTGAGTCTGTCATGACTACATGGTTAATGGAGCGGAGGCCATGGATGCAAGAACGTTCCGACCGTAGCTGGGTTTTAGCTGAGCCGTTTTTAGCAAGCTATCGCCTGCGCCACATACAACCTAGATAGGGGGTGGGCTAAGTCAACGGGCACCGAGTAGATGGCGCTTCTAGCCAAAGATTCACCGGTTGCGTAAGGTCATCATGTACTGATCACCGTTGAGGTCTCGCCACCCCAGGTAGCGAAAGCCGGCCGATTTAACCAACTCCTCCATTAGTTCCGGATCCACCCGGCGCTCTAAGGGTGGTCCGGTTTCTGTCTCCTTCCGATACCACTCCAAAATAGCGCCCCAACCTCGGGGTTGGAGTAACTTCCGAACGGCCTTAAGAAACCTGGGTTTGTCTGGACTCTGCTGAATCACAAAGGCTAAAAAAATCCCGTCCAGAGAGCCTGCTTCCAGCGATGAGTCGAACTCTTCGCACTTTAATATCTCCACGTTGCCCATACGAGCCTGGGCGACTCGCTCCCGGCAGGCGTCAAGCATCTCGTTGTCAATATCCAGAGCGTACAGCTTGCCCTCGACCAAAGCCTTGGCCAAGGGGATGGTGAAGTAACCGGGACCGCAGCCGATGTCCGCGACCCGGTCGCGGTAGCTAATCCCGGAGAAACTCAATATCGCCAGAGTATCGAGGCTGGCATCCCGCTGCGGGGACAGTAACCGCTGGATAAATTCCTGGGTAGTCATATCTCCAGGGGCAGAAGTCATACCACCTCTCCCGACTGTCGCAATTCGGCTTTTAGCTCAACGCCTTTTTGAGACCCGATTGTCAACCTCCTGTGTCACCCACTCCGCTCGGTGATCATGCTGTAGCTCGACGAGCAGAGACACCGCCAGCATTCATGGTCTGTAGCTAAAATGACTTTCTGCAAGTTATCGTCTGTGAGACTAAACCACTATAAAAGGCGGTGGCCTACCTCAACGGCTCCTTTTCTAGTGTGAGTGAACCCGGGTTCATATCTAGAACGGCAGATCCGCCTCCTGGTCCTCCTCTGGCGCCGGTCCCTGGTCCCGTGAGCGCACTGGAGCGATAGCGCCCGGGAGTTAGCAGTTAGGCCCGCGGCTCAGCAACGGTGCAGTTTCCTATGGTAGCGAAGCCGGCCGCTAGGTGTTATTCTCTCCGTTAATTCGTGGCTGGTTCGGTGCCCCCGGGTTCAGGAAGCCCGTGAGCATGGAGGTGAATTCCATCGGGAAAATGAACTTGGTGGAAGGACTGGATCCCAGCGCTTTGAGGGTTTCGAAGTACTGAAGACTCATGGTCTTGGAATCTACCGTGTTAGCCACGGAGTAGATCCTTTCCAGCGCCGTGCTAAATCCCTCCGCCTGCAAAACGGTGGCCTGTTGATCACCCTCAGCCTCCAGAATCTCTTTTTGCCGCACACCCTCTGCCTCGAGGATGGCTGCCTGTTTTTCGCCTTCAGCCCGGTTGATCTGTGACTGCCGCTGCCCCTCCGATTCGGTGATCTCCGCGGTTTTTATGGCGGCGGCGGATTTTTCCCGCTCCATGGCCTCCTTGACCCCAGGAGGTGGGTCGATTTCGTTGATTTCCACCTGGGATACCTTAACGCCCCATCGGGAAGTAACCTCATCCATCCGCACCTGCACCTCGTCCCTGATCCTCTCCCGCTCGGCCAGGGCCGCGGACAGCTCGGTGCCCCCGATAACCGCCCTCAAGGTGGCGAAGGCCAGGTTGATCACCGCCTGCTCGAAATTTTGGACTTCAAGCACGG
>JADFQT010000253.1 GCA_022561675.1 Chloroflexota bacterium | reverse complement strand
AAAGAATGGGGATAGCGCATTTAGCCATCGTGTCGACCCGACTGGCTGCCAGCCAACCGGGGGAGGCCCGGCGCGGGGACCAGGTCGGCAATAACCGGTCGGGAGGGGCAGCTAGTGGTCGGCCTGCCAGGCCAGGCTCACCGCGTGAGCTACGGCGGGAACCACTGCGGGGTCCAAAGTCCAGGGGATTACCCGCTCGGTAGTAGGCTCCTCAATCAACCCAGCCAGAGCCTCGGCGGCAGCCAGCTTCATCCGGTTGGTAATTCGGGAGGCTCTAACGTCCAAAGCCCCCCGGAATACGCCGGGAAAGGCCAGGCTGTTATTGATCTGATTGGGGAAGTCACTGCGCCCGGTTCCCACCACTGCGGCACCCGCCTCTCTGGCCAAATCGGGCATAATTTCCGGAGTAGGGTTGGCGGCTGCGAATACGATAGCGTCTCGGGCCATGGACCGGACCATTTGTTGGGTGACCGCGTCTCCCACCGAAAGGCCGATGAAAACATCCGCGCCAGGAAGGGCTTGAGCCAGGCCCCCCGCAACGTTGTCCGGATTGGTAATCTCCAGCATCTCCGTCTTGATCGGTGTCAGGTCGGTACGACCCCGGTGAATGATACCCCGGCTGTCCACCAGGATGATATTCCTGGCGCCGCATTCGTGGAGCAGCTTGGCCGAGGCGATGCCGCCGGCCCCGGCTCCCGAGAAGACCACCTTCACATCGCCGAGCTCCTTGCCCACCACTTGCAGCGAGTTGATTAGCGAAGCCAATATAACAATAGCTGTACCATGCTGGTCGTCATGGAAGACGGGGATCCCCAGATCCTGCAAGGCCGCCTCAATCTCAAAGCAACGCGGCGCGGCGATATCCTCCAGGTTAATACCACCGAAGGTAGGAACCAGGTTCTTCACCGTTTGGATGATGGATTGGTTGTCCTGGGTGGCCAGACAAATAGGGAAGGCGTCAATATCGGCCAGCCCTTTGAACAGAATGGATTTCCCCTCCATCACCGCCATGGCCGCCTCCGGGCCCACATTGCCCAGACCTAAAACCGCAGTGCCGTCGGTGACAATCGCCACGGTGTTTCCCCGATTGGTCAGAGCGTAGGATTCGGCCTTATCCGCGGCAATAGCCAGGCTCACCGCCGCCACACCCGGGGTATAGGCAATGGATAGATCCTCGGCGGTATCCACCTTCATTTTGGGGGCGATACTAACCTTACCCCGGCTAGCACGGTGCCGAATAATTGCTTCCGCTCCATAATCCATTCTTACTCCCACATGGATAAGTCTGGGATGAGCCCCAGTGGTAGAGGCCGGTTGAGCGAACTCCCACGGAGCCGAGACCCGACTGCAGGAGAGTCTTTGCTGCCGCCGGGGTCGGCGCGTACGGTTTGCACCTGCGAAGGAGACACCTCGGCCATACCTGAATTACCGGCCGGGCTCGCTTCGCATCTAGCCCATTCTAAGCCCTGATCAGGATAAAATCGCCGAATTTCAAGTGGGAATTGGGGGAATTAGCCGGTGACCGCTCCCTCGGACGCCGAAGATACCAACTTGGCATACTTGGCCAACACTCCGCTGGTATATTTGGGTGGCAGGGGCTTCCAATTGGCTCGGCGGTCGGCAAACTGCTCCTCAGTGAGCCTGGCTTCGAGACGCCGGGCGGGAATGTCCAGGGTGATGAGGTCTCCCTCCTGGAGGAGTCCGATAGGACCGCCAACCGCCGCTTCAGGAGCCACGTGACCTACCATGGGCCCGTGGGAAGCACCGGAGAATCGTCCGTCGGTGATTAGCGCCACGTCATCGCCCAAGCCCTGGCCAATCAATGCCCCGGTCACCGCCAGCATCTCCCGCATCCCGGGTCCGCCTTTGGGCCCTTCGTAGCGGATGACTACCACGTCGCCCGGAATTATCTCCCGCCGCTGAATGGCCTGGAAGGCTGCCTCCTCCTGGTCGAACACCCGGGCCGGGCCCTGGTAGACCTTCTCCTGATGCCCGGCCACCTTGATAACCGCCCCCTCCGGAGCCAGATTGCCCCGAAGAATGGCCAACCCGCCGGTGGGACTGCGAGGCGCGTCGGTTGGGTAAACCACGGGCTGGTCCTCTATGGTCGGTATGCAGGCCACGTTTTCGGCCAGAGTCTTTCCGGTGACGCTCAAGGCCTCACCGTGTAACAATCCGGCATTCAGCAGGCGCTTTACTACCAGCGCCACGCCACCATAGCCATCCAGGTCGGACATGACGTAACGGCCGCTGGGCCGCATATCGGTGATATAGGGCGTGTTTCGGCCAATGCGGTCGAAATCGTCGAGCCCTAGTTCCACCTGCGCTTCCCTGGCGATGGCTATCAGGTGGAGCACCGCATTGGTGGAACCTCCCATGGCCACCACCACGGTGATGGCGTTCTCGAAGGCCTGGCGGGTCAGGATGTCGCGGGGCCGGATGTCCTCCCGCAGCAACTGCATCAGCGTACTGCCGGCCTCTCGGGCGCGGTCCTTCTTGCGGGGGTCGACCGCCGGAATAGAGGCGTCCCCCGGCAGGGACATGCCCATCACCTCAATGGCGGTGGACATAGTATTGGCGGTGAATAAACCGGCGCAGGAGCCTTCGCCCGGACAGGCGCGGCATTCCAGGTCCTGCAGGTCCTCCAGGGACATGTCCCCCTTGGCGTAGGCGCCAACCGCCTCGAACACGTCTTGTATGTTGACGTCCCGGCCCTGAAACTGCCCGGGCAGTATGGTGCCGCCGTAGATGAAGATGGAGGGAATGTTGAGCCGGGCCATGGCCATCATGCAGCCGGGCATATTCTTGTCACAACCGCCGACGGCGATCAGGCCATCCATCCGCTCCCCAAAGGTCACCACCTCTATGGAGTCGGCGATGACTTCCCGGCTGACCAGGGAGGCTTTCATGCCTTCGGTGCCCATGGAGATGCCGTCGCTGACGGTGATGGTGCCGAACTGAAAGGGGATACCCCCGGCCTGTCTCACGCCCTCTTTGGCAGCCTCGGCCAAACGGTCCAGGTGCACATTGCAGGGGGTGACGTCGCTAGCCAGATTGGCTACTGAGACAAAGGGTTTCTCCAGATCCTCTTGAGTCAGGCCCATTGCCCGCAGCATAGCCCGAGCTGGGGCGCGCTCCGGACCGTCGGTGACCTCGCGGCTCCGGTGCTTGGGGTCGTGCCTGGTGCCGGTGGTGGTCAAGGGGCGCTCCTCTTCTCGCAATTGGGCTCAGATAGCCGCGCCCATTATAGTCTTAGCCTCCGGGGGTTACAAGTTAAAGCTGGACCTGTAACTGTTCAGACTTGATGAGGTGAATTGGCTCGAAGCCGTGGGAAAAACGCTGGCATGGCTGGGCGGAGTTGTGGCATACCAGGGAGGTGCAAACCGAACTGGACCTGAAGGCGGCGAGTCGGGAAACTCTGCTGGCACTGATTACCGAGCAGCAGGTGGTCATTGCCCAGTTGCAGCGGCGGATTGGGTCCCTGGAATCCCGCCTGAACCGACGTAGTTCCCTTGGGATGCCGGGGAATAAGCCGCCCTCCGGCCAGCAATCCCCAGAGAAAAAGGAGCCCCGAAAACCACGCCGCCACGGCTTCGCCCGTAAGCG
>JADFQT010000252.1 GCA_022561675.1 Chloroflexota bacterium | reverse complement strand
CCCGGTCCAGCGGCTCTCCAGCCAGGAAGCTGATCAGACATTCGCGGATGCCATCAGCGTAGCGTTTTTGCGCCTCTAATGACGTCCCCGAAACGTGAGGCGTCATCGCGTGGTTAGGCATCCCGCGCCAGGGGTGGTCCGAGGGGGCAGGCTGAGGATACCAGACGTCTCCGGCGTAGCCCGCCAGGTGGCCGGATTCCATCACCTCGACCAACGCGTCGGTATCGACGATGCGCCCTCGGGCAGTGTTGACCAGGTAGGCCCCCGGCTTCATGCTGAAGAGCTTGTCCCGATTGAAAAGGCCCTGGGTGGAAGGTGTTAGCGGGATATTGATGCTGACCACGTCGCTTTCGCGGATCAGCGGGTCCAGCTGCTTGTACCTGGCACCCAACACCTGCTCCTCGCTGGTATTGAGCCGACGATAGTCGAAGTAGTGTAGCTGGACGTCGAAGGGCTTCAGTCGAGCCGCCACTCGCTGGCCGATACGCCCCATGCCGACGATGCCCACCGACTTGTCCTCCAGGTCGTGGGACCGTGCCGCGATTTTCCCAATGTCCCATCCGCCGTCAACCACTTCCTGATACGCGGGCAGATAGTTCCGGACCAGGACCAGAATCTGCATTATCACATGCTCCGCCACGCTAACCACGTTGCTGCCGGTTATCTCGGCCACCGTGATGTTCCGCTCGGCAGCGGCAGCCAAATCGAAGTGGTCCGACCCCACCCCGGCGGTGAGGAGCAGCTTCAGATTGGGCGCTTTTTCGATGCGCTCCCTGGTGATGTAGGCGGGCCAGAAAGGGGTGGCGATAAGTACATCGGTGGTAGGAAGGTGGGACTCAAGCCCGCTTCCGGTGTCGGTCAACGCCACCAGCTCGTGGCCCGCTGACTCAAGAAAATCACGCAAGCCCAGGGCGTTTTCGGCGCATCCCAATAATTCCGGAGTTTCCTGGGCTGACGTACCTCCGGGGTATAAAACTGCTACGACTTTCATGGCCTTCCCCCTGTTTTGGAAGAATTTTCATGGGTTGACAGGATGCCCATATCCTAATGCCAAAGTGAACCCCGCAGGTCTCAGTATGACCGACCATGCAGGTCCCACCCTGGCTTTGGTATGGCAATAAATTGGCCTGTCGTGTTGAAGCGGTAAAAAGGTTATTGGTCAAAGATACCGCTTGCCGAACCAGCAGGAATGATTATTTTAAATTATAGTGTCGCATTGTATTGCTCGATTCCCGTTAGTTCAACTAACCCATGACTACTCTAGATCGTCTTCTGCGGCCTAGTAACCATCTTAAATCGTGGTTCTGCAGGGTCACCACGAACGGATAAAGAGCACCTCACGTTCGTCCTTAGCTTGTCGAAAGATGGTCCACCCGGAATCCAAGAGTTTTGAGATAATTTCTTGGTACTACCTTGTCGTAAAGCCGAGCCGACTTTACTGAGTTTGCGAGCCGCCTTGACGAATACGAACTACCGTAATGCTAAATCACAACACCAGATATTAGCACCGGGGCGGTCCGGGGTGTATTAGGGGAGGCCATCAGGCGTTGGAACGCCGGTCGCACTCGACCAAGCGAGATGGGAAAACAGACCGGACGTCCGGTCTGTTTCACCAACAGTAATGACGAACCTCCCCTAAAGTGGGGTTCTAGTTGTGGGGTTTTAGTCTTTGAAAGCGGGCAGCACTTCTTCCGCGAACTTGGTGAGCTGGTCTTTGAACACGGCCCGGGGCATTCCCATTACAGAACCCAGATTGATCCGCTCCACGCCTGGGTACTCTTGCTCCACTCCCTTCAGGTGCTCCACAATGGACTCCGCAGGCCCGCACAGCCAGACTTTGTTGGCCACCGCCGCTTCCAGGGTAGGCAGCTCGATGCCGCGAGCAGAGCCTGGGTTGGACACGGCCTCTATCTGCTCGGGCCGTAGCTGCATCAATCCCAAGGGCGCGGCGAACTTCATCGCCTCCTCAAAGTAGGGCCGGGCTTCTTCAATGGCCTTTTCCTTGGTCTCGCCGATAAAGAATCGATAACCGAAGGCTATGTCTTCCCCCAGTTTCAGATTTCGGCCATATTTTCTGCCGGCCTCCTGGTACATGGCTACCCGATCCCCCATAGCGGGTTCGGGAGTATTGGCAATCAGCGCCTTGATGCCCTTCTTCGCCATGAAATCGATGCCCCGCGGGGTTCCGCTGACCAGGGGTTGCCAGATCTCTACCGGCTGGCGTAAAGGCCGCGGCACCAGGCTCAGCTTCTCCAACTGATATCCCCGATAGGGCACATCGGCCGGAAGGCGGTAGTGCTTACCTTGATGGGAAAAAGACTCCGTACTGAAGGCCTTGATAATAATTTCTAACTGCTCTTCGAACAATTCCCGATTGGCTTCTCCGTCCAGCATGGGAGCATCGAAGGTTTCCACTTCTCTGCTGTGATAACCTCGTCCTACGCCGAAAATCACCCGCCCATTGGTCAGGATATCCGCCATGGCAAAGTCTTCGGCCAGGCGCAAAGGGTGCCACATGGGAGCGATGTTGAATCCGCAGCCGAACCTCAGCCTTTCCGTGTTGCCGGCCAGGTAAAGGCTCAGCATCAGCAGATTGGGTATGCACTCATAGCCTTCCGTCTGAAAGTGGTGCTCCGCCATCCAGAACTCGTCGAAGCCCAAGGCTTCCAGATGCTGGGAGAAATCCAGGGCCCAACCGAACGCTTGAGCCAATTTTTCGTTGGAATACCGGCGGTCGTTGGCGGGGGTTCCTTGGAACCCCAAATTATCATCCACCACGTGGCCGGCGTAGGAAGCGCTAAAATTCCGAAACATGGGTCTTTCCTCTAAACCAGTGTTGCTTATGCTCTGGGAACTTAGCTCCCGGGAGGGGGAGCCGGCGCCGGATTGTGGAGCTCCAGCCCCAGGGTAGCTGGGAATACCTTAACCAGTTCTTCGACAGTCCAGCGTCCATTCTTGTGAATGGTCTTGACCGGCTCGGGCTCGTTTAGCAAATTGACCAGACCGGCGGTCACATGGAAGACATGCCCGTTTACGTGGGCCGATTCGTCGGAGGCCAGCCAGGTGACAAAGGGGGCGACGTCCTCCGGCTCCCCTCTCAGCGAAGTAGACGTGCCGCTGGTGATGCCCCGGGCGGCCCGCAGGCTGCGGGCTTCTTCGGGGACGCTGGTGGTCATGCGGGTGGAGGCGCTGGGGGAGATGGAGTTGGCGGTGACCCCGTAACGCCCCATGTCCCGAGCCACTACCCGGGTAAAGCCGGCTATCCCGTCCTTGGCGGCGCCGTAGTTGGCCTGCCCGGAATTGCCGTACAGTCCGGAGGTGGAGCTGAAGGTGATGACCCGGCCTGAGCGCTGCTGACGGAAGAGAATGCAGGCGTGCTTGACCACCGAGAAAGTGCCCTTCAGATGGACTGCTATAACGTCGTCCCACTCCTCCTCGCTCATGTTGAACACCATGCGGTCGCGCAGGATGCCAGCGCAGGTGACCACGATGTCCAATTTACCGAAAGAGTCGATGGCGGTCTGGACGATCTTCTCCCCGCCCTCCATGGTAGCTACCGATTCGGCGCAAGCGACGGCGCTGCCGCCCGCTTCCCGGATCTCCGCAACCACCTGCCCGGC
>JADFQT010000032.1 GCA_022561675.1 Chloroflexota bacterium | reverse complement strand
CAGCAGCGGGAGATGCAAGAGGAAGAGATCGCGCTGCACGTGGTGGAAGAGACCGGAGAAGGCGTGGTGGTTCACGGAGCCAAACAGCTGGCTACTGCCGCTCCACTCACCAACGAAACCTACGTCTCTCTGTCCAACACTTTCGCCCGCAGATCCGACCCCAGATTCGTACTTTCCTTCTCCATACCCACCAACACTCCGGGGTTGAAAATTCTGTGCCGGGAGCCGGTGTCCCAGTGGATAGGAAGCTACGGCCATCCCCTGGGCAGGTTGTACGACGAACAGGACTCCATCTTGTTTTTCGAGCATGTCCTGGTACCGTGGGACCGCCTTTTCATGCTCTACGACGCCGCTCCCTTGCTGGAGAGAATCGAGAGCGGCCTCAACTTTCAGGGATGGGGCAATCTCTGTCGCATTCATGAGCGGATGCGTTTAATGACAGCCGTCGCCACACTGATAGCCGAATCTATAGGGGTGATCGAATACCGGGAGGTGGCGGCCAAACTAGGAGAAATGATCACCTACACCGAGGTGTGGCGACACGCGATGGACGGGATGGAGCACACAGCCGCAATGACACCAGAGGGGTTGATGTTCCTTGGCTCCAACTCCGGCATGAATATATTTTTCTCGCAAATGTCGGCGCGGATGGTCGAGTTATTGCGTGAGATAGCGGGATCCGGGCTGATCATGCAGCCCAGCGAGAATGACCTTTCCAGCCCCGAGCTGCGCGGGTACCTGGACCGGTACATGCGAGGTAAGGGAGTGGGCGTCGATTACAAATCCCGGCTGTTCCGGTTGGCTCACGACCTGAGCGTGTCCTCTTTCGGCATGCGGCAAGAAATTTACGAATACTGGCACGGTGGCGACCCCAATCGGAATCGAATCAACTTGCTGCGCAGTTACGACCAGACCGAGTGGATCGACCAGATTAAAGACCTGGTTTCCCGGCCCCTGCCCTAGGGGGAGTTTCCCTAATTTGCGCTCTCTGTAGAGCCGGAGGGCAAGTTTCCCTGACTCCTATTGGGAAGACGCTACCCTCCTTGACTTCCCAGTGGAGCTGCACCGTTTTCTTGACGACCTGCAGGAGGCGTCCAATCAGGGACGCGCGGTTGTAGTAAAGTGATCGTTAAAATCTGGCTAGTGCTGGCATCATTCGATTACAGAACCTTGACGAGAGTTCTAAACTTGTAAGATCCAAATCCCCCTTTTCGAAAAGGGGGACTGGGGGGATTTCCCCTAACGATGGCTCCATAGACCGTGTTTACCCATAGACTCAAGGCTCAGTAAAGGCAGTCGATTAAAGGAAGTTGAAGCTATGCCATATCAAGAAGCCTCCGCGCGGCTGCAGGAGCTAATTCAACGCCAGGATAAGGTCCTTACGGTCATGCATCCGCCCAGCGCCGGGTTGGCTCGGGTTATGGAAGCCGCCGGGGCCGAGGCCGGATTTGTGGGCACCAGCGGCGTGGTGGGCTCATACACGGGCATGGAAGACGTGGGCACCGCCACCTTACAAGAGTGCATCATGATTGCCGGATGGATTGCCCGGTCGGTGAGGTTTCCGGTCATTCTGGACGGTGATACCGGCCACGGAGGCATCATGGCGGTCCGGCGGATAGTTGAGGATAGCATCAAGGAGGGGGTCGCGGGAGTGCGCATCGACGACCAGCCGATTGAAGGGAAAAGAGGCACCGGGACGGCCGGCATGGAAGTAGCTCCCCTGGAGGTGGTTTTAACCCGATATCGGGCTGCAGTAGAGCGCAAGCGGGAATTGGACCCTAATTTCGTTGTGATCGCCCAGTGTTACGCGGGTGAGGCAGCCAATGGGGGCTTGGAAGAGGCCCTCCACCGTCTGAAAGCCTACAAGGAATTAGGAGAGGTTGACTGGGTTCAGTTCACCGCACCGCGCTCCCCGGATGACATCAAGCGGGCGCGGGAAGTAGTGGAGGGTCCCTTTTCCATAATGACCGGGTTTTTACCTGAACCCCCCACTAACGACCAGCTGCTGGAGTGGGGAATCAACATATCCTGGATGCCCCGTCCCACCCATCTGGTCACCCAGGCGGCACTTTACGAATACGTTCGGGATTATATGGAACGCGGGACCGCCGCGAATCGGGATTTCCTCGAGAGCCACAAGGATAATCCCCTGGTTAACGGACAGCTCAAGCTGGGAGGGGAGCAAATAGCCACGCAGCGGGCATTGGAAGAGAAATATCTCTCCGCGGAGTCGCTGGACAAATACCAGAGGTCTGCCGGAAGGGGATAGCCTGAACCATGGTCTCCCAGCCTCCGCGGCGGGGTCACTCCCTACGGGGAGCCAAAGAAACTATGACCACCGATTCTGCTGAACAGCTGCCCCAAAAGGTGGCGCTTTCTCATCGACAAAATATTCTTCCAGCGAAACGGCCGCACCGTTGGGGGTAATCCAAGTCTTGACCGACAGTAGGCGAATCCCTGAAGATAGTCTGGTTGTCGGTGGCGCGCGTTCACCCTAGCTTGTCGAAGGGCGCCAAGCCGTAGTTTTTAAACAAAGTTAGTATTAGGGAGGGAGCCATGTCCTCTGCCAAGGAGCCAGGAGTCAGCTTGGAGGAATTTAGGCTGATGGCCGAACGAGCCGGTCTGGGGATGACAACTCAAGAATTGGAGGACCTGAAACCCCTCTATGACTTGTATGCCCAACATACCGAAATCCTACACTCCATAGACTTGGGAGCGGAGGAGATGGGTATGACCTTCCACCCCGACTGGCCTCCGGCCCCGCATGCATAGCCGAGTGCCATCCCCTTAGGTCTTAAAATGCGATTCAGCCGTTTAAGGAGGCGATAAGAGTGGCCACCACAAACGCCGACCTCCACTATTTGACCATCAGCCAGGCTGGGGCTTTGCTGCAGCGACAGGAGTTGTCGCCGGTGGAGCTTACCCGCGCTTTCCTAAACCGCATAGAGGCTACCAACGACCAGCTTCACTCCTTTATAACCATCCTGTCGGAGCAGGCCCTGGCCGATGCCCGGGTCGCCGAGGCTGAAATTCTTCAAGGTCATTACAAAGGCCCGATGCACGGCATCCCATTTGCGCTGAAAGACCTTTACGATACCGCCGGCATTCGCACCACCTCCGGCTCCCAAGTCGATATCGACCGGGTGCCCGCCGAGGACGCCACCACCACGGCCCGGCTCAAGAATGCCGGGGGCATTCTGCTGGGAAAGCTGGCCATGCACGAGTACGCCCTGGGCGGACCGGACTTCACCACTCCCTTCGCTCCGGCGCGAAATCCCTGGAATCTGGACCACATTACCGGTGGCTCCAGCAGTGGCTCCGGCGCCGCGGTGGCCTCCGGTCAGTGCATGGGAGCCCTGGGTTCCTGCACCGGAGGCTCCATACGAGGGCCCGCCTCCCTGTGCGGCATCGTTGGAATTAAGGCCACCTACGGGCGGGTCAGCCGGGCCGGCGTGGTAACCCTTAGCTGGTCTCAGGACCACTGCGGTCCCATGACCTGGACGGTGGAGGACGCGGCTCACATGCTGGGGGCTATCGCGGGATACGACCCCAGAGACCCCACTACCAGCGCTGCACCGGTCCCAAACTACGCGGCCGGGCTGAAGCAGGACAATCAGAACATTAGGGGAGTTACCATCGGCGTGCCCCGCCACTTCTTTTTCGCCGCCGACGGGGGGGCGAACCCGGAGACTCTGGCCGCCGTGGAAAAGGGGCTGACCGTCCTAGAGGGCTTGGGTGCCCATCTGGAGGAAGTTACCATACCGAGTTTGGAGTACGTGCGGGCGGCCAACACTGTAATCATGCTGAGCGAGGCCTTCGCCTTCCATGAGAAGAACCTCAAGAGCCGCGCCAACGAGTTCGGCGAGATGGTCCGGGCCCGGTTCCGCATTGGCGGCCTGCTCACGGCCAGCGACTACGTGCAGGCACAGCGGGTCCGAAAGCTGTTCAATCGAGAGCTGGCCCAAACCTTCCAGAAAGTGGATGTACTGGTCACCCCCACCATGACCCAGCCCGCCGCGGCCTTCGAGGGCTACGACGCTACCAGCACCGTGCGAGGTCCCAGCTTTACCGCGCCCTTCAACCTCAGCGGGCTTCCGGCAATCTCAGTACCCGCTGGCTTCACTGCCTCCGGTCTGCCTATTGGATTGCAGGTGGCGGGCAAGCCCTTCGACGAGCCTGGCATCTTTCGGGTGGCCTACGCCTACGAGCAGGCGACTCGCTGGTTCGACCAGCGGCCTCCATTTATGTAATATCCTCCCGGTAGATAAGCACCGGGCCGAAGTCCGCCCGGCGGGTCGATGCTTCATCCCTTTCTTTTTTAAGGAGGCACCAGCCGATGGAACGAGACCTGATCGGATACGGCAACAACGTTCCGCAAATTCGGTGGCCGGGCGACGCCCAGATCGCCGTTTCCATAGTAATCAACTATGAGGAAGGCTCCGAACGCAACCCGCTGGACGGCGATCCGTACCACGAGTCCAACGGCGAGGTCCCTTCACCCGTCCCTCCCGCCCAACGGGACCTGTTCAACGAATCCTTCTTCGAATACGGTAGTCGCGTCGGGGTCTGGCGGCTGCTGGATCTTCTGGACAAGTATCAGGCCAAGGCCACTTTTTTCTGCTGCGCCCTGGCCCTGGAGCGCAACCCGGAGGTAGCCCGGCAGGTGGTCGCCCGCGGACACGAGGTCTGCGGCCACGGCTACCGGTGGGAAGAATACCACCTGATGGAGCGGGAGGAGGAGCGCCAGGCCATAGCAAAAACCGTAGCGTCAATCACCGAGACTTGCGGGGAAAGGCCTCTGGGCTGGTTCACCCGATACAGCTCCAGCGTAAATACCAGGGAGCTGGTGGCGGAGGAAGGCGGGTTTATCTACGACAGTGGGTCGTTCAACGACGATCTTCCTTACTTTGTGACCGTGAGGGAAAAGCCCTGGCTGGTCCTTCCCTACAGCATGGAAACCAACGACGCCCGGTTCTGGCGGGGCGGCCTGGTTAGCACCGGTGATTTCTACGAATATCTGAAGGATACCTTTGACTGCCTCTACGAAGAGGGTCGCACTCGCCCCAAGATGATGTCCGTGGGGCTGCATTGCCGCATCGCCGGCCGACCGGCTAGATCCCGCGCCGTCGAGCGGTTCCTGCAGTACGCCAGCAGCTTCCCCAAGGTCTGGATGGCCCGCAGAGTGGACATCGCCAGGTGGTGGCTGGAGCACTACGGGCAGGGTTGACGCCCTAGCATCAACCAGCTGCTGAGCACCACGGATCAAAAAAACAGGGTAGGTCATATCCCTCCCGTCAGCCTCGTACCTGCGGCAATATGTCGTTGGCGCATCGCTCCAGCTGAGAAGACTGGTCAGGAGAGCCGAACCTAATTACTATTGTTTGCGCTCCTGCTGCGACAAAGTCTTTTAGCCAGGTTATGCAGCGTTCCTCGGTGCCGGCACACAAGCTCTGAGTACGAGCTAACGTTTCATAGGGAGTCCCATAGTAGTTCTCCATGAAGCTCCGCAATTCTTGCTCTGCCTGCGACTCGTCCTCATTGATGTTCAAAGTGGTATATACACAGCGGTGGAGCGATTCGGCATCCTTGCCGCTTTCACTAGCTAGGGCCTTTAAATTCCTCCATCCCTGACTGAAATGCTCAGGGGTTGCGGGATTGGGTAACCAGCCGTCGCCAATACGAAGGATTCGCCGCTGAGCGACCTCAACGCCTCCTGCCATCCAAATGGGGACGCCGCCTTCTTGCAAAGGGTGGAGACCCAGACTAACCTCATCCAACTGAAAATGCCGCCCCTCAAAGGAAACCACGTCTTCCTTCCAAAGGCTCCGCATGATTTGAAGGACCTCTTCGAAGATACCAACTCGATGGGAGAAGGAGATTCCACAGGCATGGAACTCCCGCTCCACTGCGGGAGTTTTGGATCCGATTCCAACGCCGAGGATCGTGCGACCCTGGGAGAGCAGGTCCAGGTTGGCCACCTGGTTTGCCAGGACCACCGGATTGCGGAGGGCTGGAAGGAGCACGGCAGTACCCAGCTTAACCTTTTGGGTTCTCGAGGCTAATGCAGCCAAGGTTGTCAAGGCTTCGAATCTTGGACGGGCGAGAATGCTGTCTCCGACCCACAGGGAGTCAAAACCCAGGGCTTCCCCCAGCTCTCCCAGAGATATTATCCTCTGGAAGTCGGGTCTAGCCTGAGCCATGACCAATTCACGGGTCGGGAGCAGGTATCCGAAAGATGTCATTGAAGTGGACATAACCTAGCCTCCATTGGAAACGGATTAAGGCAAGGACGGCATTCAGGCCGTCGCCAGTGAGCTTAGTCTGTCCGACGGAGTTTCACCAAACTCGGCCCGCCCTAAACCTTACTGCGATGTTGCTAACAGGCAGCCAGTTGCCGGTTTCCAAGTCTTCAGCAAGGCGTCAGCAACCGCCAAAATCAACACCCAAGGCTGGCCGTGCTGGCCCCCTGCCCTTAATTAATGGAAGGCGGATAGGGCAGTGTTATTCGGCTGTGCTATATTCTATTGGCTACTCCACTCGCAAACAATCCATCGGAGGTCAGTGGCATGAGCAGCTTGGCTGTCGTGAATGCAGGACTCATCGCATCAGGAGATCTGGCGCGTCCAGTGCTCGAAGGGAACTGCGTTCTGGTGGAGGATGGGAAGATCAGCGAGATAGGGGATGCAACCCGGTTGAACGCCCGGGATGCGGACACGGTTATCGACGCCGCAGGATCGGCCGTGATGCCGGGCCTCATCGATTCCCACTTCCACGTGGTGATTGGGGATTACCAGCCCCGGCAGAAGGTGGTGGACTTCATCGACAGTTACGTCCATGGCGGCGTGACCAGCATGATTTCCGCCGGAGAAATTCACACCCCGGGCCGGCCTCAGGACGCAGTCGGGGTGAAAGCTCTCGCTATCACCGCTCAACGCTCTTTCTCGGCTTTTCATCCTACGGGGGCCAAGGTGCATGCCGGCGCCGTAGTGCTGGAGCCCACTCTTTCGGAGAATGACTTCGATGAACTGGCTAGGGCAGGAGTGTGGCTGGCCAAATACGGCTTCGGGGCTTACGACGATCCTTACGACGGCGCTCCGCAGATCAAGTGGGCGCAGCAGTACGGCCTGAAGGTGATGTGTCACAGCGGCGGCTCGTCTATTCCGGGAAGCACGCCTATTTCCGCTGACCACCTGATGGCGCTTAAGCCCGACGTCTGCGGCCACGTCAATGGTGGGCCGACTGCATTGGAGGACGAGGGGCTACGCCGCCTGGTAGCGGAGACCGATCTCTACCTGCAGTTGGTCCAAGCTGGAAACCTTCGCTCGTCCCTTTTCATCCTGGGCCTGGCTCAAGAGCAGGGGATCATGGAGCGAGTCGTCATCGGCAGTGACACGCCCACCGGGACCGGCGTCATGCCCCTGGGAGTGATTAAAACCCTCACCGAGCTGTCCTCGTTGGGGGGCATTCCCGCGGCGACGGCTTTGTGCCTTGCCACGGGGAATAACGCAAGGGCTTGGGGCCTGAATGCGGGGTTTATCGCTCCAGGCAAGGATGCCGACCTGGTGATAGCCGATGCCCCCCATGGCTCAACCCGCGGCGACCTGTTCTCGGCCATGGAGAACGGCGATGTGCCCGGGATAGGCATCGTAATCATCGATGGAGTGATAAGGGTGATAAGAAGCCGAAACACGCCACCACCGCAACGGATGCCCCGCGTGGTCAAGCAGCCTGCTCAGGAACTCCCATCCAGCTGAGGCAGGAACGACTTCCTGGAGTAGCTCGTCATCTACTATGCCTTGAATCTAAAGCTAAACACGGTCGGTGGAGCCACCGTTAGGGAAATCTCCCTCCGGTCCCCCTTTTCAAAGGGGGATACAGGGGGATTTGGAACTCTCAAGTTTAGTAATTCCGTCAAGGATAATTAATGGTCCTTAGAGCTACCCCCTAAGATTGTTTCGGCCTACGGAGATGAGGAGCAAAAATGCTGGACTTACTGATTAAAAACGGTCAGATCATCGACGGCACCGGCAGCCCGGGATTCAGCGGAGCGGTGCTGGTCGAAAACGAGCGGATCGCTATCCAGCGGGGAGATGTCACCCATCTGGAGGCAGGACGGGTCATCGACGCCGAGGGTCAGGTGGTCTGCCCAGGTTTTGTTGATCTACACTCCCATGCCGGACTGACCATCCTTGGAGAACCTCACCACGACCCCAAAGTCAGGCAGGGGGTAACCACGGAGCTGGTCGGAATAGACGGCATCTCCCACGCGCCCTTCAAAACTCAGGAGGAACTGCATCGCTATATCTGGCTGGATTCCGGGTTAAACAGCTATCCTCCCATGCCGGCCGATTGGCTAACCGTCGCCGAGCTGTTGACCAAATACGATGAACAAGTGGCCATTAACATGGCTTACATTCTGGGCAACTCTCCTGTTCGCATCTGGGGAGTTGGCTGGAACGACCGGCCTGCCACCGCCGCCGAGATGGAAGACATGAAGGCGGTAATCCGAGAGGCTATGGAGGAGGGCGCCTGGGGATTATCCACCGGCCTGGATTACCCACCCGGCGCCTACGCCAGCACCGAGGAACTGGTGGCTCTGTCGGAGACTGCAAACCGGCTGGGCGGCATTTACCACACCCACACCCGGGCCAGCCTTCTCTCCCAGGGACATCTGGCCCCCTGGGAAGAGGCGGTGGAAATCGGCCGGCGCAGCGGCATTCCAGTCCACCTAACCCATTACCGGCAGGGAGCCCAGGGACTTGGCAGCCACCTGGACTACCTGGGTCTGGTGGAAAGCGCCCGGGACGAAGGATTGGACGTTACTTTCGACTGCTATACCTACCCCTATTCCGGCACCACCATCACCATCGGCCTGCCTCATTGGGCCAAAGACGGGGGGCCGGAGCGGTTGATTGCCGCACTGAAAGACCCGGACGACCGCGCCCGGATGAAGCGAGAGTTGGCCCAAAATCGATTGGAAAACAATTGGCTGACCAATTTCACTCAGCCGCAGAATAAGAAATATGACGGTCGTCTGGTCACTGAAATTGCTGAAATGCGGGGGCAAGACCCGGCGGATGCCCTCTTCGATTTACTGCTGGAGGAAAATCTGGGAATATCCACCGTCGGGCTGGGCACCAATCCCCAAACTCTACCGGCATTTGTCTCCCATCCCTATGGCATGATCGCCAGCGACGCCATCCTCTTCGGCGAATATCCTAATCCTAGAACCTACGGCTGCTTCCCCATTGTTCTGGCCGAGTTTGTGCGGGCCGAAAAGCATCTGAGACTACCCGAGGCAATCCGCAAGATGACCTCCTTTCCGGCGCAGCGTTTGGGGTTACCCGATCGGGGAGTTTTGAGGGATGGCTTTCGTCCGGACATTGTAATTTTCGATCCGGCTATGGTAAAAACCCACGCCACCAAGGACGACCCGAAGCACTACCCGGTGGGAATAAACTACGTAATCGTCAACGGACAAGTCGTAATCGAAAACGGAACGAACACCGGCGCTCTGCCTGGCAGAGCTCTCCGGCGGGGCCATGCTCATACCTGATTTGGAGGGGCCGGTCGAGCATGGGCATAGCCGGAGCCCCCTTTCGATAAAGACGCTTGGTGGGCCTGACGCCAGGGAGTTTCCACCCTACTTTGCTCTACGCCGTTAAGCGGAGCATACAAGTGCTGTATCAGGTAGAGGAGCAAGAGGTGCGTGCTGGGCCAATAGGCGAGGAAGAGCACGGACGGGTAACTCTCTGCCCCATTCCACGATCGGATCGGCGTGAGATCTAGATTTGGGAGAAAGACGCCATCGCTTTCTTATCTGAGCCGGATCAGTTCGTCCTGTGCCCGGTTAGGGTTAACGTCGCTGTCCCCAATGGTAAGCCGGAGAGAGTGGAGATTACCTTCACCATTACCGTCTTCACCAGGGCGATAAAGGACTAAGCCTAGGCGAGACGCGGTATACTTGGGGAATATGCGCGACGCCGCTTCCGCAGACCGCGGCTCCCGCCAAGAGGTTGCTTTAATGGCAAAAATAGAAGCCAAATTGGCCGAACTGGGCTATACCCTGCCCCCGCCTCCCCCACCGGCGGGAAATTATCTTCCGGCAACCCGCAGCGGCAACATCATGTGGCTGGCCGGGGTTGGCTCCCGAGGTCCAGACGGAACCCCCATCGTGGGCAAATTGGGGAGCGACTTGACTGCCGAGCAGGGCTACGAAGCGGCCCAACGGTGCGCTCTGAATCTTCTTGCCCGAATGAAAGCCGAGTTAGGCGACCTGGACAGCGTTGGTCGCATCTTAAAGGTCGTGGGTATGGTAAATAGCTCCCCTGAGTTCGGAGAGCAGGCCCGGGTAGTCGACGGCGCATCAGACCTGTTCGTGGCCTTATTCGGAGACCGGGGCCGGCATGCCCGTTCCGCTCCTGGCATGGGTGCTCTTCCCGGTGGCAACGCCGTCATCGTAGAGTGTGTTATCGAGGTGGACCAGGGTTAGATGATACTGTACCCAGAAATGCCGTGTCTGCCGGCGAGCCAGCAGTTTACTCTCGGGGTTGCAGCTCAACCTCGGGGAGGGCCGAAATCAGGTCTTTGCCCAGCAGTTCAATAGAGCGCCGGTGTGATCAGCCCATCTGCCTGGCTGTAACCCGGGTTTATAATTACCGTGGCTTGGGCAGCGCCCTGGTTCCACCCCAGACGGTACCGGACCGATTATTAGTTTGCGGGCGCAATGGCCTCACACCTGCGCTATCGGAAAAACATGATGCAGCGAGGTTAACCGGTCTGTCTGCGACATGGTAATACTGCTGAGTTCCGCCCGATTTAATTTCTTGTCAGCCCACGGGATATTAGGGCTGGCGCTGATTGCAGTGGCCTGGCCGGCCTCCTGGTTGCAGCTGCAGCCGTTAGCCGAATATTCCTTCTTCCCGCTTTGGCTGGGTTACATCCTGGTCATTGATGCCCTGGTGCTGCGGCGCAAGGGCACTTCCTTACTGGTGCGCGATCCCAGAGCCTTCTTGGGACTGTTTGTGGCCTCAGTGCCACTTTGGTGGGCCTTTGAAGGCATCAATTACTACACTCAGAACTGGCAATATTTAGGCGCTGACGGGTATTCAACCCTACGATATTTCCTGGTGGCTTCCTGGCACTTTTCCATCGTGATACCGGCGGTGTTCGAGACGGCGGAGCTGGTAGGCTGCTTAGGCTTGGTGAACCGATTTATGCATGGACCGGCGTTACCCAACTCCTGGATACTCCCAGTCGGAGCCATGGTGTTAGGACTAGCTTCTTTGGTGTCCCTTGTTCTGTGGCCAACCTACGCCTTCGCCGGTTCCTGGCTGTGTCTCTTCCTGCTGCTGGACCCAATTAACTATCTTCAGGGTCGACCCAGTGTCCTCGCCTGGCTACGTCGGGGAGACTGGCGCCTGGTGGTAGTCTTTGGAGCTGGGGCGCTTGTCTGCGGCTGGTTCTGGGAGATGTGGAACTACTGGGCCTTCCCCAAGTGGCAGTACACCATTCCATTGGTAGATTTTGCCCATGTTTTTGAGATGCCGGTGCTGGGCTATATTGGCTACCTGACCTTCGGCCTGGAGGTCTACGCCGCCTACCATTTCCTGAGTGGGCTGGTGCCGCGGGTTCCGCAAGCCTCTCTGAGAATGGTGGTATCCATACCAGAAACGCGCCCTCCGGCTCGTGCGGTAGCACCGATGGCTTCTGATTAGCTCCGGGCTGGATCCCGGTGACGGTGACCGACGTGCCACCTGGAATTATCCGTAACAGCGAAAACAACCGGTAGCCTTTCCGCTGCTGGGATGCTTAACTAGAACTTGTCCCTACATAAGGATTCACGGCCCGTAGTAACAACAGCCGGGCCGTCCCCAAGAAAAGGAGGAAACGATGGTTGATGCCAGGGTTGAGACCATAGTCGGCGGAGGTCAGATAGTCAGCTCGTCGCAGGTTTACACGGCGGCGATCGCCATTGCCGGCGAGAAGATCGTCGCCATTGGTCCGGAGGAGTTGCTGCCACCAGCCGATAACTACATCGACGCCTCCGGCAAATACGTGCTGCCGGGACTTATCGACTGCCATGTCCACCTGGACGGACACGACGATTACGCTCTGGGTTCCTTGGCGGCGGCCCATGCCGGCCTGACCACCCTAATACCCTTCGGCACTTACAACCTGGAAGGCGACGAAACCCTACCGGCCGCCATCACCCGCGGCAAGGAAGAAATAGAACGTACCGCCCTGACCGACTTCGCCTTCCATTTCATTTTGCAGAACCGGCCCAGCATCCTGTCCGGATTACCCCAGGCTATGGAGATGGGAGTCAAGTCCTACAAGATGTTTATGACCTACAAGAAGCGTCCCTTCCGGATGTGCGATGACGACTATATCTGCCAAGTGATGGACCTGGTCGGCTCCGGTGGCGGTGTCCTTCAGCTTCACTGCGAGAGCGGCAACATAATCGAGTACCTGGAAAACAAGCTGATCGAGCAGGGGCACACCCATCCTACCGACTTTCCGGCGGCTTGCCCGGACTGGGCGGAGGAGGAGGCGGTCAATCGGGCCGTACAAATGGCCGCCGCCACCAAGTGCCCCACCTATGTTGTGCATCTGAGCACCCAGCTGGGGTTGGAACGCATCAAGCAGGCTCAAGCCCAGGGGCAGCGGATCTGGACCGAGTCTTGCCCTCAATATCTCCTCTTGTCCGATGCTGCCATGGCCCAATACGGACCGCTGGCCAAGATTGGACCTCCGTTGCGACCGGAGGACGGTCCGGACCGCGATGCCCTGTGGCGAGGATTGGAGCAGGGACAGGTGTCTATAGTGGCCAGCGACCATTCTCCTCATCCCAAAGAGCTGAAGCAGCCGGGCTGGGACAACATATTCGTGGACCCGGAGGGCCGGTCGGTCCCCTTCGGCTCCCCCGGAGTGGAGACCATCGTCCCCTTGATGTACAGCGAAGGGGTGGTCAAACGTGGGCTGCCCATCTGGTGGCTGGCCCGGGTGATGTCCGAGAACCCGGCGCGCATATTTGGGCTGTACCCCCGTAAAGGAGTCATTCAGGTAGGGTCGGATGCCGACCTGCTGATCATCGACCCCCAGGGAGACAGTATCATCACGGCCAAAGACCATCTGAGCAGCGCCGGCTATAGCCTGTTCGAAGGCTGGCAAGTCAACGGAAGACCCTGGATGACCCTGTTGCGGGGAAAGGTATTGCTGAAAAACGGCGAACTGGAGCAGCAGCCCGGCTACGGCCAGTTCCTGGCTAGCTCGGAGCCCCGTTCGCCCATCGGCGGGCCGGTGCGGTAGAGATTATTTGGGCTGAGGGATTGGGACGTCGGTAAACATACCGAAGTCCATCGGCGACCCCTTGTTTTAACGTAGTGCCGTCTGTTACCGCCCGGCGGTGGTGGGGGCCTCTTGGAAGTGGGGCATCACCTGGGTGGCGAAAAGCTCGATGGACCGTATCACCTTTTCGTGGGGCAGCCCGGCAA
>JADFQT010000251.1 GCA_022561675.1 Chloroflexota bacterium | reverse complement strand
AGATAGCTATTATTTACAATGATCGTGAATGTATGCGATCGTATCGCTGAATGAACCTGCATAATGTGGAAATACTCTAGCCTTTTCCTTTAGGTATTCTGCAATGTGCAATGCTTGTTGCATCTCGTCATGAGTAATCCCTTCATCTTGCCAAGAGCCTTCGCGTGAAGCTTTAGCTTTCGCGGCTAAATAATATCCCCAGTTATTTCGGACTATGCCCTCGATTTCCTGATTGATAAGCTGACTCTGATCTAGTTGTTTTACTTGTTCGTGAGCATCAACAGTTACTTCGATCGCATGTCGAAGCAGAAATTGCTCGTTGGTATTTTGGTGATGGTCCCAGAGCGTATAACCGACATTAATGAGATTCCAGATCATAGATCTTAAAAACTTTTCGTTAACTTCATTCGTTATATCTCTTTGAAGAAACACTCGCAGCAGCAAAAATGCGCCCACGCCCAGCACCGCAATGATAATCCCAGCTACTGAGAGAACTATTGTAATGGTATCCTTAAAAACATCGTAACGGTCAGCCTGAGCGACAGCCCCTGAGCCTGTCTCCCTGAATAAGTATAGTCCTCCGGCGAAAATTGCAAAAGATATAGTTACAGGAACAAGCACATTCCATAGGATTGAGCCTAGTAATTTAGCGTTCCTTTGCACTGTTCCCATTGCATAACTCCAAATCACATGTGGGACTGCTAATTCCCGTCTCCGGTGGGCTGCTTGACAGGGGGCGATTGCGGAATTATTGGCGGCGTGATCTGGCCGTTGGTGGAAATCTCAACCGTCTTGAGGAACCCGTCATCGCCACCACCCCTTCCTACGTTTTCACCCGGTTGGTGCCTCCGTTGCCTCAGGAATACATGGACAAGCTGGTCAACGTCCAGTACCTCTCGGCGGTTCTGCTCATTCTGGTTCTGGACCGGCCCCTGTCCTCCAAATACTGGATGAACATCGCCGACCCCGACCTGCCCTTCGTTGGGGTCATCGAACATACCAACATGATCGATAAGGAACTCTACGGCGGACGCCACATAGTCTATCTAAGCAACTACCCCAATCCGGCCAGCGAGATGTATCAAAAGAGCGGCGAGGAGCTGCTGGAGGAGTTCGTCCCCCACCTGCGTAAGATCAACCCGGAATTCGATCCTTCCTGGATTTTGGAGTACCACCACCACAAGGTCGACGGCGCCCAGCCCATCATCGGGGTCAACTACAGTCAGCGTATTCCAGACCACCGGACGCCCATCAAGAATCTGTACCTGGCCAACACCACCCAGATCTATCCCGAAGACCGGGGCACCAACTACTCGGTGCGCATGGGCCGCCGGGTAGCCGCGCTGGTCGTGGAGGATGCCGCCAGCTAGAGCGCCGAGCTTTGAGCTGTCAGCTTTCAGCCGTCAGCTTGGGGGCTGCTCGGTCTGCTGCGTGCAGATGGATGTTGACATAAATGTTGCAAAGTTTGGCTCCGGTAGTAGAATTGGTAGTCAGACCGCTGAATTAGCGTCCGTGAACAATATTTGATCTGTGGCAATATAAGACCGCTGACCATCCCTGGTACGTTGGTGAGCACACCCTGAGCCGGAGGTAGCAGTAAGCCGTGCCTAAAGACCAGTCGGAACCCAAAAGCGCCCGGCAATCCCGCCGCAGTTTCCTGGGCAAGCTGGGCTTGGCCCTGGCCGGTATGGCCGGAGCATCTTTTCTGCTGTCCAGCCTGGGCCGAAGGGCAAACAAGGATGCATCGAGCCTGACCCAGGAATTTCCCGATGAGGACTCCATCTTCCATCCGGCCAGGGACCCCCGTCTGGACCCCCGCCGTAATAGATCGGGCTAGCGGCGGCCGAATTCCCGCTCCATGTGCGTGGCGCTGAAGTGGAGCATGGTGGGGCGGCCGTGGGGACAGGTGTGGGGATTGTCGGTGGCGTCCAGTTGCTCCAACAGGGCTTCCATCTCCGCCTGAGTCATCGGCCGGCCGGCCCGAATGGCGCTGTGGCAAGCTATGGAGGCCGCCAGCACGTCCTCCTGCTGACGCACCAGGCCTTCGAAAGCCACCATGTCCAGCACGTCCACCAGCGCCTGCCCCGGGTCCCGGGCGGCTAGAATACCAGGCACGGCCCGCAACAAGCGGGTACTCTCTCCGAAGGGCTCCAGGGCAAACCCATATGCTTCCAGGTTCTGGGCCTGGTCCTGGAGCACTTGAGCCTGGCCCGGCGACAGCTCCACCACCACCGGCTCCAACAAGGGCTGGGACTCGGGCGACCGGTCCTCCGCCCGCCGGCGCAGTTGGTCGAACAGCACCCTCTCGTGGGCCGCGTGCTGGTCCACCAGGTACATGCCATCGGGGGTTTCGGCCACGATGTAGGTGAGCTTCACCTGCCCCACTACCTTCAGTGACGGCGGCCTCTGCTGAGGAAAGGCTGCGTCGGCGGGGGCCGAATACGCTTCTGTCTGCCCTCGGCTCAAGCTTCCGGGTGAGAAGAAAGAGGCAGTTCCCGTGGCCGGTGACATCGCCGGCGCTGCTCCGCCTGGCATTCGCATGGCGGGCACCGGTGAGTCGGCCACCAGGGCAGCGCGGACCGCCTTTTGTAAGGTGGAAAACACCTTGCCCTCCTGGCGAAACCGCACCTCCCGTTTGGCCGGGTGGCAGTTAACATCCAGGTCGCCGTAAGGAATTTCCAGGTTGATGGCCGCCATGGGGTAGCGCTTATCGGGGAGCAGGCCGTGGTAGGCTTCCTCCAGAGCGAAGGAGAGCATCCGGCTCTGAATCCACCGGCGGTTGACGAAGAAGGTCATGTAGCTGCGGTTGGCCCGGTGCAGGCTGGGAGCGCCGGCAAAACCTGCCACGCGGTAACCGGTCTCCGCCTCCTCTCCCTGCACCTCCAGCATCCCGTTAGCCGCCTCGGGGCCGTACACCGCCAGCAGCGCCTCGCGGGGCCTGCCGTTCCCCGGGGAGGTGAGCACGTTGCGCCCATCCACCGTGAGTTGGAACCTGGTATGAGGGTAGGCGAGAGCGTAGCGGGTTACCAGCTCGTGGACCCGGGCCGACTCGGTGGCGTTGGACTTGAGGAATTTACGGCGGGCCGGCAGGTTTCCGAAGAGGTCGCGCACCTCCACGGTGGTGCCCGCCGGACACCCCTGGGCTCCGCCACCTACCCTTATGCCCCACTGAAACTCGATGCGGTGACCTGAGCCGGCCTGGGGCGTACGGGTGGTCATGATGAGGCGGGAAACGGCGGCGATGCTGGCCAGCGCCTCGCCACGAAATCCCAAAGTGGCCACCGACTCCAGCTGTTCCTGCGTCGAGAGCTTGCTGGTGGCGTGGTGCTGGAAGGCCAACTCCACCTCTTCGGCGGGAATGCCCTGGCCGTCGTCGCTGACCCGGATGTGGTCTACCCCGCCGCCCCGGATTTCCACCGTGACCTGGGAGGCCCCGGCATCCAGGGAGTTCTCCACCAGCTCCTTGACCACCGACGCCGGACGCTCCACCACCTCGCCCGCGGCGATTCTGGCGGCCAGTTCGGGTGATAGGACTTTTATGGGCATGGCCGCGGCCTAAAAGAGGGGTACGCTGGAACCTTTGGCCCGGAATTGCCGGTCTTCGGAGGTCCCGGTGCGCACGAACTCTCCAACCATCTTGTAGACCC
>JADFQT010000250.1 GCA_022561675.1 Chloroflexota bacterium | reverse complement strand
TGCCACAACTCCGCCCAGCCATGCCAGCGTTTTTCCCGCAGCTTTGAGCCAATTCACCTCATCAAGTCTGAACAGTTACCCAACTGGCGTAGGTGATGACAGGAAACTGCCTACCGCCTATACTGGGCCGACCGGGTGGCTTCGGCCCCGAGGGATGGTTAGGGGAGATGGTCAGGAGGCATGGTTATGAATTGGGACTTTGAACTGGTGTCCGGGCCTTATGGCGGCACCACAGAGGGACCGGTTTGGGACGGCCAAGCGGTGCTGTTCAGTTACATTCCCGGCAGTCGCATACTTCGCTACGACCCTGAGAATGGGGAAACCACCGACTATTTCACCGAAACCAATCATACCAACGGCCTCTGCTTCGATGCGCAGGGCAACCTGTACGGGTGCCTGCAAGGAGGCCGGGGCATCGCGCGATTCGAGAAGGACGGCCGGACCATTACTTCTCTGCCCCGCCTGCTGGATGATAAGCAGCTGGGCAACCCCAACGACCTGGCGGTGGATAAGCAGGGCCGCATCTGGTTCACCGACCCTTATAGCGGGGGCTGGGATATCGGCCCAATGGAGCTGGACCATCAGTCGGTGTTGCGCCTGGACCCCAAAGGCGGCGACCGGTGGGAGTTGACTCGGGCTACCTACGACATCAGCCGTCCCAACGGCGTGCTGATCTCCCGAGACCAGAAGACCCTCTACGTGGCGCAGAGCGATTACTCGCTGGACCAGCCCCGCCAGCTGCGGGCTTATTCCATCGAGCCGGATGGCTCCCTGGGCAGTTACACTACCCTGCATACTTTCGGAGTCGATCATCGGGGGGCGCAGCGCGGCGTGGACGGCATGACTCTGGATGCCGAGGGCAATATCATTGTATGCGCGGGATGGGAAGCGGCCGGACCGGGACCGATGATTTATGTGTTTTCTCCCACCGGCCGGGTTTTGTCCACTCATCCTTTACGGGTCGACCGGCCCACCAACTGCTGTTTCGGCGACGCCGATATGAAGACTTTATACGTGACCACCGGCGGCGGCCATCTGTTCCGCGCCAGAACCGAGCACACTGGATGGATAATGTGGCCCTGACGCCCCGGCCAATCTCCGGGCGACCCCCAAGCGGCCAAGAAGAGCAATCGGCCGGGGAATGAACCTGCGGTCCCTGGCCCAGTGATAGCTGGGTGTCCGCCTAACTTGCCTGTGGCGCCGTCTCATATTAAGATACACCGATTGATTTTCACCGGCATTCTGAAGCGGGGAGTTGTCACATAACATGAAAGCAGCCCGATTGGTAGGCCCGAAAAAGTTCGAGTTTCTGGAAGTGGATCAGCCGGTGCCGTCGGATGGCCAATGCCTGATCAAGCTGGAGCGGGTGTCGGTGTGCGGCAGCGACATCCGGCACGGCTTTGGACCGGTTCATCCCGAGGAGGATTACCCCATGGAGGTGGGGCGGCCTTGCCACGAGCTGGCCGGAGTGATCGTGGAAAGCCGGACCGACGCCTTCCATGAGGGCCAGCGAGTCATACCCATTGCCTATCCCGGGACCGGCGGACTTTGTGAGTACGTCCTCTCCGAGCCAAGTCGCATGGCCTTGCTTCCCGCCGAAGGGCCCCTGGACGAGTGGATCATGTGTCAACCTTCCGGCACCGTTCTGTACTCTTGCCGGCAGATGGGCAGCGTATTGCAGAAAAACGTGCTGATCCTGGGTCAGGGCAGCATTGGCCTCAGCTTTACCATGATCACTTCGCGAATGGGAGCCCGCAGCGTGATCGCCGCCGACCTTTTGGATTACCGGCTGGAAAAGTCCAAACTGTTCGGTGCCACCCATACTGTGAATACCGACAAAGAGGACTTGACCGAGGCGGTGATGGAAATCACCGATGGGCAGGGGGCGGATATTACGGTGGAGGCGGCAGGATATCCGGATACTTTCAACCTGGCTTTTAGTCAAGTGCGCCAGTTTGGCACGGTCATCATTTTTGGCATACAGAGCGAAAAGTACATTCCCCTGGAACACAACCTCCTTATGGAGAAACAGCCCCACATTCAGCCAACCACCGGGGCCCGAAGCGGCGATCCCATTACCCAAATACGAGACATGGTCGCCCTACGCCAACGGGGTTGGGCCGACCCGGCCCAATTGATTACCCACCGCATGGGACTCTCCAACGTTCAGAATGCCTACGACATGTATGAGCAGCGTCAGGACAACATTATTAAAGTCGTTATGGATATCAGCCAGTAGAGCCTCCCACCAAAGTTTGAGGATTTCCCCGCTTTTCAAAAACCCGAGCTTTCAAAAATCCGGTAAATCCGTCAAAATCCCTTACCCCAGCGCCTGGCTACCCTTCCTGGTTTGGAGCTAAACTAGGCTCCGAGGCAGGGGGGTGGAGCAGTGGAATCGTGGTTACGGATACAATTGGTTCAGGAAAACCTGGCCCTGGCCATCTCCCTGTGGGCCGCCGCTCGGCGGGGGTTCATAACCGCCGCATTCATACCGGGGCGCTCCGAAATTTTGACGGGTTCCGGCCAGATAGTGGAGGTCTCCACTCCGCTCCAGTTGGGCGACAACACAAACCTGGTCAGGTGCGTCAACAATCAGATCCGCGGCAATTTTGCCCTATCCGCCATCAACACCCACCTGGTTCTTTCCAGCGTCTACGCCAACTCCCCGCTGGAGGAGGCCGAACCGGACCTCAGGGCGGCCCGGTGTTCCCTTTACCTGCTGCACCACACCCTCAGCCACGACATGATGACGCCGGTGTGGCAGTGCCCGGTGAAATACCGGCAAAGATTCGAAGTGAGTTCCATCGGCTTCGTGCTGGACGCAACACACCTGGATGGCAAAGAGGTCTTCTGGGATGATTTTGGAGGCCTGCCAAAGTACCTGGACCTGCTGGAGTATTGTAAGCAGCGGGTAGCCGCATTTCCGGAGTCCCCTTCATCGGCTTACCCGATGCCCCAGAAACCGAGACCGGAAACATTTCCGGCCACCCCTGACCCAGTGGCAGCTATCCGTTCAGCCCCAACCGGGCCAGCCGCGGCCGGCCCATTCGCACCGGCGCCGGTATTGGCGGGAGCGACGGTGGCTGCTGGGTCCATTCCAGCCGCACCGTTTGGAACGCAGCAGCCCCTTCCAATCGGTGAGTCGCTGCCCATCGGCGAGCCCCTTCCCCAGTATTCTGACTCTGGCTTGGACCCGGCCCCGCTGCCCGGTCCAGCCTCCGACTCCGCCGCCGCCTTTGTCTCAACTCGCGGGGTAGTAGCTACCCAAGCCATGATCCTCGCCAAAGAGCTGTATGACGATTACCTGAGTTGGTGTCGGGAAACAGGACGTGAGCCTCTCTCCCAAAGAAGTTTCGGGATGCGGTTAACCGGCCTGGGATTCGAAAGGAAGCGAAGGGCGCGGGGACGTCACTGGTGGATTGGCCTGGGACTGGCCGAGCCGTAAAAGGGCTGCCTCAGAAGACGTTTGATATGTACCTCCAAACGACCCATGTCATTCCGAAGGAGCCCTCCGGCTCGGGGTGACATGTCCTGATAATTACCCAAGACTCCCCGTCAGGCAAAAACCCCCAGTGGATTCAGCGCGCTGGGAGGGTCGTAGACATCCATCTGTTCCTTCCGCTTCAAGTAGCCGACAACCGCATAGGTCA
>JADFQT010000031.1 GCA_022561675.1 Chloroflexota bacterium | reverse complement strand
GGCTGAGTTAATCCATCCCTGGGACGGAGTTCCCAACCGGGTGGATTGTTCACTAGGGTATGTGAGACGATTGAAGGCGGGCTAATCGCCCTTCGACAGGCTTTCAAGTAACTGTCGAATTTCGTCGCAGTTACTTGCCCATGTAGGTCCGCATTTGCGGCCATAGCGCTGCTCACCACGAACGGAACCCGGCCCGTTCGCCCTGAGCCTGTCCAACCATGAGCGGTTGATTCTCACATACCCTCTGGGGTAGTGGGGGAAGAGTTGCTCCGACAAGCCTCAGGGGAGGCTGACCGGGGTTAGCAGCTCCACTCGCTCTACCCCCCATCTCTTCTTTTCCAAGGTGTAGAAAGTGCTTTCTCACCCACCCGCCAGGCGAGGTTAAGTAAAAACCTTACGATGTAGCCCAGCCAGTGTGGGAGATGTCGATAACTACCCCGTTGGGGCCGGCCCATTTCATCTCGAAGTTGGCCGGTCCTCCCGCCGCCATGGCGGCATCCAGACCTTCCCTGGAGTTGAGCTGCTTGCCGTTTACCTTGTTGAGCTGTTCGCAAGCCTGATCCAGGTCATCTACCTGAAAGCCTATGTGGTGAATCCCGTTGTAGTTGGGGCCATTTGGCCCCACGTCGGCGTCCTTCTCCGTTTTCCAATTGAGGATGGCCAGATTGATGTAGCCATCGCTGAGAAAGACTGCGCCGTTGTCGCTCCGGCGAATTTCCTCTAAATCGAAGGCCGCTTTATAGAACTCCGCCACTTCCGCCGGATTTTCCGTGGTCAATGCTATATGTCTGATCTTGGCCATAAAACCCTCCTATCAAATAGAAACCAAGGCAAATTGAAACCAAGGCTGTCTTGCCAACCATCGCGGCGAACATACCTGAAATCGGCCAATCGACGCCGAGTATTAGCATCGAATGTCAGGCTGCGCCGATTATAGCTTCCCGCTACTAACCATTCAACTGTAGGATTCACGCTGGCCGTCACTGGGTAAATCCCTCTATATCCCCCTTTTTAAAGGAGGGACCGAGAGGGATTTGGATCTTAAGAGTTTAGTACTTTCCTCAAGGATCGGGAACTCCACTATTCTGCTGGCTGGCGCTGCACCGGGCTGACTCATCGATGGGGGCCACCTCACGGATTCCGCTAAGGTCGCTCCGCCCCAAAAATAAAGGCGTGATATGATCTTGAAGTTAGGGTTTCAGCGCGACTCAGGGAAAGGTCAGGGGGAAGGGTCCTCGGGACGTCTTCCACGCACCACGAAGAGACGGGAATTGCCGGAATGGAGCTCGCTCGAGCCAAGAAGAAACTTCTCCGGAGCCTGGGTCGCCAAATAGCTTCTGGTGCCGTATTGCGGGCGATGGCAGAGGTGCCGAGGGAGCTTTTTGTACCTATTGAGAGCCGGCATTTGGCTTATGAAGACGTTGCCCTGAGCATCGGCGAAGGCCAAACAATATCCCAGCCGTATATCGTAGCCATGATGACTCAGGCCCTGGAACTGCGGGGCAATGAAAGGGTGCTGGAAATCGGCACTGGCAGCGGCTACCAGGCCGCGATACTGTCCCTCATGCTTCCGGATAGCCACCTAATTTCTACAGAGAGGGTACCCGTTCTAGCAGAGAGGGCCAGGTCATTGCTTCAGACCCTGGGGTATAGCAATGTAACTGTAGAGTTGGCTGGTGAAACCCTGGGCGTTCCTCATCATGGCCCCCCTCGTGGCCCATTTGATGCCATCATAGTTACGGCCGCCGCTCCCAACCTTCCTCCCTCGCTAACCTCCCAGCTGGCCATCGGCGGGCGGTTGGTAATTCCCATCGGGTCGCTGGATCGCCAGGAATTGACTCAGGCGCGTCGCACCGATGAGGGATTATCCATCCATTGGCTGGGAACCTGCCGCTTCGTACCTCTGATCGGCAACGACGGCTTCGGGGGGGTCGATCCGACCCGCCCCGGAGCGCTTGAATCGGATGCTTGACTCGGAATTGGGCCGGCAGGATCAAGACACCTCTACATGCCAGTAAGAAACGGACTGGAGGCGGCTTAGGCCCCTTAAAGGCCTAGCCTGAGGCTCCGCTCGGCGTAACCAGGCCGAACTTGGGTTGGTCAGCAGCTAAATGTCGAGGACCACATCAACCAGCGCAATTCTGCCCTCATTCACCGCAGCTAAAGCATTGCGCAGCGCCGGCACCAGCTGGGAAGGCTCTTCCACCCTTTCGCCGTGCCCCCCAAAGGGCGATACCAGCTTGGCGTAGTCCGGCCCGGGAATGTGGACCCCATGGAATATCCCGGATGATGCGGCGTCACCTTCCGGGTAGTAATGGAGGTGATTACTCCGCATGGCTTCATAGTTCCCGTTGTTGAAAACCACCGTTAAAAAGGGCAGACCCGCCTCGCCGGCAACGCCAAAGCTCTGGGTTACCGGATTGTACAAGAGCCCTCCATCTCCCATCAGCGCTATCACCGGCTGGTCGGGTTTGGCCAACTTCACTCCCAACGCCAATCCCAGTCCCTGCCCCAGACCGCCGTTAGGGTGCAGGTAGCTGTGGGGCTCCTCCCATCGAACATGGCGCAGGATGGCCGTTCGGTGGGAGGTAGTCTCTTCAACGTATACGGCATTCTCGGGCATGGCTTCGTTCAGGGCCGCGCAGAGCAGAATGGGGTCTATGGTTTGCTTGGTCCGCGCCGCAGCTTCCGCTGCTCGGTTCCTCTCTTGGAGCCGGTCGTGCTCGGTCTCCCAGCGCTGCCGACGTTCTTTGATGGCCGCCTTGACGGTCTCGGATTTGACGGCACCACTGGACCGCAACCCTTCGATTAGGAGTCCCAGGCCAATGGTCAGGTCTCCTTCAACATACAGGTCGGCCAATAGGTTTTGGTAGACCATCTGACCTTTGATGGGGGTTTCGCCCATGGCCACCACCGTGGCTTTGTCCGGTCCGGCGCTGGGGGGATACCAGGGAGCCCGGGCTCCCAATACCAGAACCAGGTCTGCCTGGTTAAGATAGGGCTGGGGGTTGAATCCCAGGTGCAGAGGGTGGCTTTTCGGGAAGTTGGAGTAGGTAGGAGAGCTTTCCACCACCGGTATTGCCAGCAGTTCCGCCAACTCCACCAGATTTCGGAAACCCGCGGGTTCTTTCCCGGCAGACTCGGTGATGATCAGGGGGTTGGCGCTCTTGGCCAGCAGATCCACTAATTGGCTCACCGAATCCGCCGCGGGCTGGACCTTTGGCGCCGGGGGCACCTTCCGGATTTTGGATGGCGGCGACCATTCATGAATCATGGTCTCGATGGGAATATCCAGGAAAGTCGGTCCTTTGGGAATCCTTTGAGCCATTTCGCCAGCCCTGACTAGTTGCTCATAGAGCGTGTAGGGGCTGGTGGCCTGGCCGCTCCACTTAGTAAAGGGCTCCAAAAATCGGTTGGGACCTCCGACGACGCTTAGATTGCGGTACCACTGCCCCTGGGGGTCGAGCTCTGGATTCTCTCCGTAACTGTTCGCCTCGCCGGAGCAAATCAGCATCGGAACTTCCCCCAGGCTGGCCCCGTGGATTCCAATGCCTCCCTGCAGCAATCCGACGCCGGCATGAAGTAGCACAGCCTGGAGCTTGCCGGTAATCCTGGTATAGCCCAGGGCCATGTTTACCGCCAACGTCTCATGCCAGCAGTTGATGTAAGTAGGTCCCTCGGTTTCGTTTATTTTCTGTCTCGCCAGGGCTTCCCAGACCGGCGCCCATTCCGAGCCCGGTGAGGAGATGATGTAATCGATGTCCAGGTTACGGAAGGCCTCCAGAATCGCTTCCCCGCCATCTTTCGCTTGTACCACAGTATTCTCCTCCATCAAGGGCTGCCAAGGGATTTTTTAACCGCCTGGGCTCGAGACGATTCCCGCCCGGACCCATTTAATCACATTTTCCGGCAGGTGTCAGACTTTGGCTGGGCCATTCTGCTGGCGGAGAGCTCTCGTCCCAACGTCTAAGGATTCGTGTCAGCAGGCAGCGCCGCCGCTGGCATCTGGGGAGGCACTGCCGCCAGCACCAGCAACCCTCCGGACCATACGGCTAAGGCGAACACCAGGAAGGGCGCCCGATAGCTATTGGTGGCGTCAAACAAAAATCCAGCCATAACCGGACCCAGGGCCTGTCCACCGATTTGAGCGGACAGCGTCAGACCGCGAATGGCGCCCAGATGCTGCCTGCCGTAGTAGTCGGCCCAGGCCAGCCTAACCAGGAGGTGGAGTCCACCGACGCCAAACCCGACCAATGCCGCCGACGCCAGCATTGCCGGCGGCGTGAAACTCACGATGGTACTCAAAACGGCGATACCTACCAGCAAGGCCGCCAAGGACAGCAAAAATCTAAGGGGTACCCGCCGTCCCACAAATCCCCAGAACAGTCCCCCTGCTATCTGGGCGGCGGCATATGCTCCAGTGCTCAGCGCGGCCAGTGGTCCGGGTATGCCTTGATTAATGTAGTGGGCCACCTGGTGGAGGCTGACGCCGCCCTGTACCATGAATCCGGCGGCGGTGAAGGTGGCCAGAAGCCAAAAGGCCCTGGTTCGCAGAGCCTGTCCAACCGTAAAGTTGGCTTCACCAGACGCATCCGTCGCAATATCGGGCAGGTCCCCGGCGGTTTCTTCGACCGGTTCTTCCCTGGGCGTTGTCCTGGGAACGGGATCGACCTCCAGGCCCATGTCCTCGGGCCGGCGCGCCATCAGCACCAGCGAAGGGAAAATCCCCACTGCTAGGGAGAGAATTCCCAGGGAGGTCCAGGCAGTGCGCCAGCCCCATTCCCCTATTATCAGCTGGGCAGCCAGCGGTATGATGGCAAGTCCGGCCCCCTTGGCAACGGCATCCACCGCCAATCCCAGGGGACGGCGACGGACAAACCAGGTGCTGATGGCGGTGGGTAATGCCAGTTCCAGTGAGCCGGTGAATATCATGCGGCCGGGTATGTACAGGGAATAGAAGGCCCAGGGCGCCGAGATTAATGCCAGCCCGATGGCGAGAACTCCGGTAAGCAGCGAAGACCCGGCGAGCAACAATCCCGTCCCGTAGCGGTCAATCCAGAGTCCCACCAGCGGAGAGATAGCGACCGCGCAAAGACCTCCCAGGCTGACCGCGCCGGAGAACAGGCCTCGAGACCATCCCATCTCTTCGGTCATGGGCACGACGAAGACAGACAAGGTCGCTACAGCCATCACCGTTCGGGTGGTGAGGCTGACGGTTACGGTGTCGGCGGCGATTACCCACCCGTAATAAAAGGGCAGCGCATGGGCAAGCCGGCGGCGAAAAGAGCTGGCGTTCAACACGACTTTGGAAAGCTCCTGGGTAACCTCCCGAGTAAGCTCGGTGGAAGGGCTCCATTTGGCCAATCATTTGGACGGAGCGGCTTCCGGATTCGCGGCCGGATTTTTGGATACATTAGGCAGCGGCAAGCCGGGCCGAGTTTAGGAGCATGACCGAGCCCTGTCAAACCATTCCTCAAGAATGAAAGACCCCCTTGGCTGGTACCAGGGGGGTCTTTAGCTTCGCCAAGCGGTGCCGATAGTGATTCATCTGAGCCTGGGGGCAACTTCCTCAGCGTAGAGGCGGATGGAATTGAGCATTCGGTCCGCCGGAACGCCTCCACCTACGTTGGGCTCCATGATGATGCCATCCAACTGAAACTCCTCGGTCAGGTGTTTCAACTTGCTGACCACCGTATCCGGGCTCCCGTAGGCCAGGCGGTCCTCCAGCAGCTCTTCGTAGGTGACCTCTCTCAGCCGCTCTGCCCGCTCTATCCGCTCTTCGGATGCTGTGGTGCCGGCTGCTGAGGCTGTCCGGGCAAAGGTTTCGGCCAATCGGCGGTAGGAAGTGAAGGTACTATCTTTCGGTTCATTCTGGCCCAGCTCGTCGGTTTCGGCCACGTATATCGGAATCCTCAGGAACACCTCACCTTTGCGCTCCAGGCCGGCCTCTTCGCGGGCCTCCCGGTACAGCGCCAAATGCCGAGCCACCTGGGGCACGTCAAAGCCCCGCAGTCCGGTGACCACCGGGAAGCCCATCTTCCCCACCACCGGGAAGGTATCCATGGTAGTGGCGGCAACCCGAATAGGAGGATGTGGCTTCTGGAAGGGTTTGGGGACCACGCAAAGATCGTTGAAGCTGAAAAATTTCCCCTGGTGAGAGAACCTTTCCTGAGTCCAGGCCTTGAGGATCACGTCGAGGGATTCCTGAAAGCGCTCCCGGCTCTCGGAGTACGGGATGCCGTAGCCTTCGTAGGAACGGGGAAAGCCGCTCCGGCCAACCCCAAAATCCAACCGCCCGCGGCTAACCTGGTCCACGGTGGCGGCCTCCTCAGCCAAGCGAACCGGGTGGCAGAGGGGCAGAACGCTGACGCCGGTGGCGATGCGTATCCGTTTGGTGCGGCCGGCGATGGCGCTGGCCATGACCAGGGGAACCGATACCACCGAGGGAATGCCCGCGCCCATGGGGTCGCCGGGCCGCCGGGGGGCCGCAAAATGTCTCTCCGCGAGCCAAACCCCGTCCAGACCCAGCTCATCGGCCATTTCCGCTATGGAAAACGCCTCTTCGAAGGCTTCTTCCTCGGTTCTACCTGGCCGGTAATCGCACTCCATTACCAGTCCGACGTGCATGTAACCCTCCTGACATCCCGACATGACACCCCAGGCAGCCGTCTCAACAAGCTTGCCCCGCAGGTGCTAAATCGAGGTGTGAACTCCTGCTCGGAAAATGGCCTAAGCAACTATCTCAAAACTCATGTCATTCCGAACGAGCCCTTCGGCTCGGCTCAGGTTAAACTCCGCGACTGAGGAATCTAAATCCTGGGTCCGTAAAACGCCATGAGTCAGTACGGCAGTTACACTTTACCCAATGGCGTTAGGATCATGTTCCCAGGGACTTTAGACCCCTCGCGGAGTTTATCCTGAGGAACGCCGCAGGGCTCGGGGTGACATTTTGAGATAGTTTCTAAGTTCCCGATTGCTCCAGATAGGTGCTGGGGCTGGCCAAAAACTTGCTGCGGCAATCCAGACTGCAAAAGTAGAACCAGGAGCCGTCGTGGAAAATACGGGTGCCCGCCTGGGGGTCCACCTCGGAAGCGCCGTACATGGTCTGTCCGGTGGTGGAACGGGCGTCCTCCTCGTTTATTTCGATGCCGCAAACCGGGTCCTTGGGCATGGAACACTCTCCTGTGGGGCGTAAATTGTAGAAGACTCTCGTAGTCAGCTGTTAGGGAACGGCCGCCATGGTCATGCCCAAGCGAACCTTTCCCGGCTGGTCCAGCAGAGCGCGGGACACTTTCGCCCGATGCTCAAAGGTGGTGCCCAGGCGCAGGGACCACGCGGTGACGCGGCGGTACCAAAGGTGGAGGTCAAACTCCATCATGAAGCCCATGCCGCCGTGGATTATCTGGGAGGTCCTGACCGCCGCCACGCACTTGTCGTTGCAGAAGGCCTTCGCCTGGGAAACCTCCACTGACGCCGGCAGTCCCTGGTCCATTCTCCAGAGAGCCTCGTAAGTCAGCAGCTGGCCTCCATCTACCCACAGGATCATGTCGGCGCACATATGCTGGATGGACTGGAACGCGCCGATGGGCCGTCCGAAGGCAACCCGGTTCTTGGCGTATTCGATGGCCATCTCGGCGTCTTTTCGAGTAGCCCCAACCATTTGAGCGCAGATCAGGGCGGTGGCCAGGTCCAGCATCCGCTGAACCACCGGCCAACCCTGGTCCAGCTCTCCAATCAGGTTGGAGGCTGGCACCGATACCTGGTCGAAGGTTACCTTGCTCTGTTTGTCCTTGGCCAGGGTGGTGAGGGCGGTGGCGGATATACCCGGGCTGCCGGTATCCACCAGGAACAGAGAGATGCCCTGACTCTGCTCGCTGGCGGGAGCAGTCCGGGCCGCTACCAGGCATTTTTCGGCAACTACGAAGTTGTCGACGAACATCTTGGTGCCGGAAAGCAGGTAGCCATCGCCCTGAGCCCTGGCTTCCAAATGAACGGTTTCAGGCAGCAGTCTGGGGTCCTGCTCCTGCATGGCCCAGGTCATTATCAAGTCCCCCCGGCTTATTCGGGGCAGCAATTGCTGGCGCTGCTCCGAAGTGCCATCCTGAGCTATCGTCAGCGACGGAACTACCGTGCTGAGGAGGGGGACTGGGGCAATGGTTCGACCAACCTCTTCAATAATCAGGCCCAGGTAGGTAAGAGGCAGGCTCTGTCCTCCGTACTGCTCGGGCAGACTCATGCCCAGCCAGCCCAGACCGGCCATTTTCTGCCACAACTCGGGTGGGTATCCCTTTTCGTCCTTTTCCATGTTCCTAGCCAGGCTGGGAGGACATTCGGCCTCCAGAAACTCCCGGGCCAGGTTTTTCACCATCTGTTCTTCTTCGTTGGGAATTACGTCCATTCAGTGCACCAAACTAAGATTGGATTAGCCCCGGGGCATGCCCAGGCCTCGGCGGGCTACCTGGTCTCGCATCACCTGGGCGCTGCCGTGGTTGATGCCGGATTGGAAGGCGCCCATCAGGTTGTGGGCATATATCCCATCCTCAATAGCGTCCTCTGAGCCATTCAAAAGCTGCGCGTAGGGTCCGAGGATCTGGGCGATGGTCTCGGTGGTTCGCACGCCGTGCTCGGGCGCCCACACCTTTTCGGCGGCGCCTTCGTAGGTGAAGTTGCCGCCGTGCTCTACCAGGGACATGCTGCGCATGGTCATCAGCCGGCAAACCTGGGCCTCGATCCATAGCTCCGCCAAGCGGTCCCGAACCGCCGGGTCCTCGGCCGGGGAATATCCATCCAGGTCGTTTTCCTTGATCCAGTTGACGATATCCTCGTCGCGCTTCACCGATATCAAGTACCGGCTGGCCCCTACCCGGTCCAGGTTCAGGCCCATGGCGCCCACGTACCAGCCCATGTTCTCCTCGCCCAGCAGGCAGGACGCCGGAATGCGAACGTTTTCGAAGAAAACCTCGTTGGTTCTGCGCTCGCCGTAGGTGGTGCCCAGGGGCGCTGTGGGTTCGTTTTGGATGGTCCAGAGAGGCCGCACGGTAATTCCTTCCGTGTCTATCGGAACCAGAAAGATCGAGATGCCCCGGTGTCTCGGCGCGTCAGGGTCGGTACGGGCCATCAAATAGATGTGGGTGCCGTAATGGGCCGCGGTGGTGAACATCTTCTGGCCGTTGATGACGTACTCGTCTCCATCCCGCACAGCCCGGCATTGCAACCCGGCCAGGTCGGCTCCAGCCTGAGGCTCGGTGAATCCCAGGGCAAAGATTATCTCGCCTTTGATTAGGCCCGGCAGGAAATACTTCTTCTGCTCCTCGGTGCCTGCCGCCAGGATGGCTGGGGCTCCACTGCCCGCACCTCCCACGGTGACGCCGACGCGGGCGAACTCCTCCTCCACTATGTATTGGTCGATACGGCTGCCGTCCTGGCCGCCGTACTCCTTTGGCCAGCTCATGCCAATCCAGCCCTTTTGGGAGACCTTCTTGTAGAGCTCATCAACCTGCGGCCCCCGGCGGCGGATGCCCGATTCTTCCATCTCTTGCAGCATTTCCGGGGTAATGTTGTCAGCTATGAACTGCCTGACCTCCTCGCGGAGGGATTCCTGTTCGGGCGTATAGGCGAAATTCATTTAACGCCTCCTGTTGGGTTTGGTGGACCCGTCGGGATTGGTGGTATTGAGGTTCGGACGGCTGGGCTCGGCTAGAGGGCTGGCAATGGACAGCCAACACCCATTGATAGAGTGTGCCAACAGCCTGGTTGGGTAGCCAGAGGCCATTATAGTGGCTTCGTTGCCAGAAGTCATCTGGGCCAAAAGTCATCCGGGCCAGAGGTCATCCGGCGTGGATACCCGGGCCCGCGCCAGGTATCCGTTGCCACCCGGACCTTTAAAATTGAATCAACCCTCCCCCGGTCCTAACACCAACGGAGGGGATGCGGCGGCGCCAGATAGTTGGGGTTAGCCGGACCCTCGGGAGGCTTTGATGGCCCCACCAGGAAGACGATGAGAGTAATCCAGAGAAAGGCCATGGACCCTCCTACTTGACTCATGGAGCTTTGGCAACGTGGGCCAGCACCGGGCGCAGGGCCTCGATCAGCGGCGGGAGATACTCCTCCCAGCCGCCCACTATCCCGTAGTCGGCGGCCTTGAAGATGGCGGCGCGGTGGTTCCGGTTGATGGCCAGGATTACCCCGGCCTTCTGGATGCCCACCGTGTGATTGAAGGCCCCTCTGATCCCAACGGCCAGGTAAACCTGGGGAGCGATGGTCCGGCCGCTGATGCCCACCTGAATCTGGTGCGGCAGCCATCCCGAGTGGACCACGTTGCGGGTGGTGGCCAGGGATGCGCCGACGGATTGGACCAGGGCTTGAATCTGGGCCAGGTTTTCTGGACCGCCGATTCCCATTCCCACCCCCACCACCACCTGGGCCTGGGTCAATCCTACGCCGTCGGCCTGCTCCTGTTGATGCTCCTCCAAGAGGGTGATGTCGGCCCCTTCGCAAGGCACCGGTGTTATTGTCTCAATTATTGGTTCCAGGGGAGCCGCCCCGCCCTCCTCCGGAGCTATCGGAGACAGCAACCCGGGCCGCAAGGTAACCAGGTTGGGCAGGGTTTTGGAAAGAATGGGCGCAATAACATTCCCTCCCAGGGCTGGCTTGAGCTGCACTAGCTGGTCCTTGTCGTTGATTTCCAGGTCTATGGCGTCGCCGGTCAAACCCAATTTTAGCCGGGCGGCAATCCGAGAAGCCAGGTCACGCCCATCCGGCGTCGAGGCGAAAAGGACTGCGTAGGGTTGGGCTGCGGTGATGGCCTCAGCCAGGGACTGGACCACACCACGGCCGCAGACCGGTCCCAGGCTGCTGTTGTCCAGTACGAATACCCGGTCGGCGCCATAGCTGGCCAGCTGATTGACCAGGTCCGAAGAGGCGTTTCCAAAAACGACGGCCGCAACTTCACTGCGGGTGCTGGCGCTGAGTTCGCGGGCCTTGCCCAGCATTTCCAGGGTAACCTGACGCAACCCATCCCGGCCGGATTCAGACACAACCCAAATGCTTTTTTCCCGCTGGCCGGGATACCGGGTCGGGTCGGCGGAACGGTCGGCAGGGCTCTCGGCCGCAGCCAGCTCGGCGAGACGCCGCCTCAGGTGCTCGGCCACCTGTTGGGCAGCCACTGCCGGATCCTCCTCCGCGATAACCACCCCCAGCCGGCTGGGCTCGACCAGGCGGATGTCTTCCACCCAGGTGGGGGACCCGGCCAGGCCAAAAAGGTTCTGGTCCGATGAAAGCTGGGCGCAAGAGGTCTCCTTTATCGGCTTTTCCCTGGCTTGCTCCAACTCCTCCGGGTCGGCAAAACGCTCCGGCGCTATTCCCTCGGTAACGCAAACCAGCGCCGGAAGCGGACATTCGATGAGCTGATACCCATCATCGGTAACCCGTCGCGCAACGATGTAGTTCCGGTCTTTGTGATATTCCAGTTCGCTAACCTGGCTGATGTGGGGGATACCCAGCAGCTCCGCCAGCTCTGGTCCTACCTGGCCCGTCTCGGCGTCGCTGCTGTTGCGGCCGCAGATGATCAGGTCGGGCTGCTCCGCTTCCAGGGCCAATGCCAATGCCCGAGCTGTTGCCAGAGTGTCGGACCCGGCCAAGGCCCGGTCGGTAAGCAGCTGCGCCCGGTCTGCTCCCAGGGCCAGGCACTCCACCAGCCCTTCCCTGGCCTGGGGCGGACCCATGGTCAAGACCAGCACCTCGTCCCGAGGATCGGATTTGAGCTCGACGCCGCAGACCAGCGCCAGCAGGTCGAAGGGGTTGACCTCGGAGGGCACTCCCTCTCGAATGATTGTCTTTTTCTCGTAGTCGAACTGGATCCTCGAGACCACCGGCACGTACTTGGCACAGACCGCTATTTTCATTGAAATATCTCCTGGAAAACTCCGGGAAGACTCCTGCCTGCTGAACCAGGCTGGGTAATTATTGAGACGAAAACCGATGGATTCTGGTTCCCAGGACGGAAAAGGATTTCCCTCTCATTCCTGGAATCCCCTTTCAGCTTACGGCGCGTCCGGCATCCGTTCTTGAACTTGAGCGGCAAGACGCTCTAGCTGGGCGCTCAGCGTCACGGGATACCGGGGTGGATTGTAAAGCCGTTGGTAGTGACCGTCCAGCCGCGCCAGGTCCTGGCCCAATCTGGTACGGATATCGTCTAGGTGGGGTCTTGAGCCCAGCCGCCGGCCGTCCTGCATTACCGGCTCCAGCAGTGCTTCTCCGCCGGGTAGGTTCTCATCTGCACAGGCCAGGATGTCCCTATCGAAGCGGCCCTCCGGCGTTTGCAAGCGAAAGACCTGCTTGCCGCCGGGCAGAGATGCTTTGTCCGTACTGAGCTTCATGACCGGCATCTGATCGTAGCGGACCAGCTTGTAGGCCATGTCCGACCAGGGAGCGTCATCGGATACCCCAACCCGAGTCCCGACGCCGAAGTGGTCTATGGGCGCTCCGGCCCGCAGCAGATCCTGGATCTGGTACTCGTCCAGGCCGCCGCTGGCGATGATGTTTACATAACCTAGTCCGGCATCGTCCAGTATCTGACGCACCTGCCGGCTCAGGCTGTCGAAGTCTCCAGAATCCAGTCGCACGCCGGCCAATCGGTGTCCCGAATCCTCCAGTTCCCGGCCCACTTCGGCCGCGTGCCAGGCGCCCTGAATAGTGTCGTAAGTGTCCAGCAAGAGCACCGTCCGGTCGGGGAAGGAGCCGGCGTAGGCCCGAAACGCCTCGATCTCGGAGGGAAAGCTGGAGATGAAGGAGTGGGCCATGGTTCCGGACGGCGGAATGCCGTACCGCTGGGCCGCCAGCACGTTGCTGGTCGACTGAAATCCGGCGATGTACCCGCAGCGGGCCATCTTCAGCGCGGCGTCGGTGCCGTGGGTACGGCGGGAAGCGAAATCGGCGAGTACCCGGTCTCGCGCCGCCGCCACGCAGCGGGCCGCCTTGGTGGTCAGGAGGCTCTGGAAGTTGATCTGATTAATGACAAAGGTCTCTACCAATTGGGCCTGGATAATTGGTGCGGTTATCTCCAGCACCGGCTCGTTGACGAAGAATAGACGCCCCTCGGGAATTGCCCGCACGCTTCCGGCAAAGGGTCCTAGATCATTCTTCAAATATTGGAGAAAATCATCGCCGAAGTTGCCGGTGGATCGCAGATAATCCAGGCCAGTCTGGCTGAAGTGGAAAGCCTCCAGGTACTCCAACACATCCTCCAGCCCGGCTGAGACCAAAAAGCCTCGGTTGGGAGGATATTGCCGGATAAACAAGCTAAAGGTAGCCTCGGCGAACATCTGCTGTTGGAAGAAGACCTTCTCGGATATTCCGATCTCTATACAGAGCGTATATTCGCCATCCCCGATACGTATGTGGTGATGGCGAATGTGTCACGCGTGTTCGTGGATGTGAATCGTGCTCCTGATGATATTACGCAGGAGTACGAGCAAGGAGAGGAAGGAGTCGTGGTCCACAAAACGTGGGATGGGAAACAGATCTATAAGCAAGAACCGACGGTGACGGAAGTCGCGGGTCGGATAAA
>JADFQT010000249.1 GCA_022561675.1 Chloroflexota bacterium | reverse complement strand
GCCACCACCAACGTAGTGATGGGTAGAAAGGTATGCCCTGGGCTTCATGGCACCATAGGCCCCACTGGCGTGCACGGTCCTCACCTCACGAGCGGTCAGGCGGCCATCGCCGGTCACTCCGGAGCGAATCGTTACGAAAGTAGGGTGAGTTGGATTGCTGGCAGTGAGCTCTTCGAAGGAGCTCATCACGATTTTAACTGGGCGGTCTGCCATCTTTGACAAAAGGTAGGCGATGGGAAGGTCGCGGGCGTCCCCCTTCCCTCCGAAATCGCCCCCCACCGCGACGACGTTGACTCTGATTTGCTCTTCCGGCAGCCCAACTGCTTGCGCCAGTTGCCTACGCGCCCGGAAGGGGGCTTTGCTGGAACACCAAGCTTGGACGTGCCCGTCATCGTCGATGGATATGACGCTGGTATATGGCTCCAAATAGCCCTGGTGACGGCTGGGGACGGAGAAGGAGTGCTCCAGGATCAGGTCTGCATCACGAAAGCCTTGAGCCACATCGCCCTTGGACCAGGCGAGCCGGGTTTGGCCGTTGTGTACATCCGTCGCCAAAAGGTGGAGAGGCGCTCCCTCGTACGCCGCGACGTCGTCATGGAGCAGGGCGGCATCCGGCTGCATCGCTTCCCTGGGATCGAAGACCGCAGGCAGCACCTCATAGTCAACGTCGATAAGCAGGAGCGCCTCTTCGGCGGCTTCAGGCGTCTCCGCCGCGACAGCGGCAACCCGGTCACCAATGTAGCGAACCCGGTCCCAGCAGAGGACCGGCAGGTCCCGAAGGACCTTTCCCATGTATAAACCTGGGTTGTCTTGACCGGTGACCACGGCCTTTACGCCGGGTACGCTCCAGGCTGCCGAGGCATCGATGCTCCGGATGCGAGCGTGGGGGTGAGGACTACGCAGTATCTTGCCCCATAGCATTCCGGGCAAAATCACGTCGGCGGCGAAGCGTGTTCCCCCGGTGACTTTTTCCGGTCCCTCGATACGGCTAACGGAAGCACCTATGATCGCTGATCGAAAGTCCATCTGCCCTTTCCCTTCGTATTCCTCAGCGAACCCAGAAGTTGAGTCGATCCTGCGCCTGGCAGAGTGCTGCCTGCCCCCGGAGAGCAGTCGGAGTCCTGCGTTCGGGATAGGCACATCTGTCGGTTCATACTTTTCGGGCGACGATACGGGCTGACGCCCAATCGCCAACCCAGCCTTCCTGGTAATAAACGATCTCCAGGGGACGGCAGATGTTTCTAAGTGCTTCTGGCTCGGCCAGGTATCTTGAAGAAGGGTGATCGTGCATCTCCAGGTTCTGTTTGGTCATTACCTCAGCAAGTAAAAGTCCGCCATCATTCAGACGAGCCTTGATAGCAGGAAACAGCTCCGGCTGCCAGTACCGAAAACAAGTGATGATTTCAAAAACCCCTTGAGGGAGAGGTTCGGTTTCCAAGTCGGCGACCACTGTTTCAATGGTCAGTCCCTGAAGCTCGGCCGAACATTGGGCTAGTTGCAGCCCGACTGCGGAGATGTCCACCGCGGTTACTCTCAGCCCTCGACTTGCCAGCCAGAGCGACAGCCGGCCGGACCCCGCGGCGATATCCAGCGCGGCTCCGTGGCGAGGAATCTGACCATCAAATTCCTCGATCCAAGGCGGAGGAGTTGATAGGGCCTCTTCTTCTCCCGAGTACCGCTGGTCCCATCTAATTCGGTCAGACTCGGACATTATCCAGCCCCGTCTGTTAGGATTCACAAGTCGCACCGGGACCATCCCCAGCGCTTACTAACAGTGTTGCTAAAGCTATGCGGGAGCTACAGGAAAAGTCAGCTGTGCTCAAGAACGAGGCTCCGGCAATTTTTGGTGTAAGACGGGTTGGGACAGTGGCAGGTTACCCGCCCAGCTGAGTTGTAGCACTCGGGGAGCATTACAGTCTCCAAGGCCAAGGTTGGGTGAGATTTTTGCTCACTCTTTTTCGTTGCGGCGTTTCCGTGAAGTTAGCCGTCAATGACACACTCTGGTCGAGAACTAGATCACCAGAGAAACCAGCCGCAAACATTGGGCTTTCATGGCAAGGTTCCCGCAAGCTGCTTCAGGCGGGCAATTTCCGGGGAGGTTGGATCGCCATTAAGCCAACTCTCGCTGGCCTGGCCCAGGGTGTCCCTCGCCTGTACGATCTCTCCTTTACCCGCCTGCACTCGCCCCAGCCAGAAGGTGTCCCGAGGCGATGCCCGCTGCATGAGACGGGAGCGCAGCATTTCCTCAGCTTTGTCCAACTGCTCAGCCCGCAGGTATGCTTCCAACAAGGTATCTTCGAACACCTCTCGCTGGGCGTGGCTTCCGCCGATACGGGTAAGCTGAGGAAAGACCGGCTCCAGCATCTCCACCGCTTTGGGGTAGTCGCCTTGGGCAAAAGCGTCGACGCCCCGCACCAGCGGCAATGTAATCTCCCTGGCCAGCAGGTTCCCTTTTGAGGCTTCCTGCTGGAGTCGGTCCAGGAGCTTATCTCTATTTTCCGTGTCTCCGCTGGCAATAAAGGCCAGAGCGGCGTGGGCGTCGCGGAAGGCTGGTCCTGGCCGCTCAGCGGCAGGAGCTCCTTGAACTCTCACTTCCTCCCAGGACATCGGCGGCGCCTCTCCACAATACATTTGCAAACGCCACATGAGGGAGGCGGCATCCGCTAACGAGGCGGCGCTTTTTGCTATAACTGACGGGCGGATATCCTTCTCGTAGAGGGCAATCGCATCGCTGTATCTTCCCATAGCTAGCTCAAAGAGGGCCAAGTGCCAAGAAAGATGGACGTGATAGGGAGCGCGACTGTCGAATCCCTGGAGCCACTCGCCAAGGAATTCATCGCCTTCATGATGTTCGCCCTTTTCAAAGTACACGTGGGTTACCGAGTGGGAGGCAACTGCGTTGCTGGGATTCAGATCCAAGGACCGCCGGGCCAGTACCATGGCCTGATCCAAATATCCATTTTCATGATGGGCAAAGGCGTATGATCCCAAGAAAGCCCAGTCCTCGCCACAGTAGGGGGCGATGCTGTTCAGCAGCGCCAGCAGTTCCGCAGGAAAATTAGCGACACCGGCACCGCTGCACCCCAACATGTACAGCCTTTGGGCCAGCCGCATCATCAGAGCGTCTTGAGGAAACTCTGCCAGATGCTCTTTGGCCAGAGCGAGTGAGGCGGTGCCCTGCCCATGGACCCACAGACTGATTGCCTCGATATGCTGCCGTTCCCGGCGGGAAATTCCTGGCGTCAGGGATAGCGCGTGCTCCGCGGCTTCCCTGGCTTGGTCCGCCTGAGCGCGAAGCATGTACATGTAGCCCAGGCATCCATGGGCCAGGGCAAATCCCTCATCAATTTCTATCGCCTCCTGAAACTTCTCCTCCGGCCCGTAACCCTGGGATAGCAGGAGGTCAATACCATCCTGACAGCGCTCAGCAGCCCTTGGGGAACTGGTGCCAATGGTCATTCCGTAACGGTTTTTAGCTACATTCGGCATTTTTTACCCCGGTCGGATATGGGTTGCATTGCTGTTCCAGTAGAGCTGGTCCCTTAGAGCCTGCGTTCAAAGATATCCGGGCATAGCATAATTCTCCGCACGTCATTCCGGCGGAGGCCGGAATCCAGCGTCATCCACCCATTTAACAGGGGAGGACGTCTGGGCTCCGGCTTTC
>JADFQT010000248.1 GCA_022561675.1 Chloroflexota bacterium | reverse complement strand
AGGACCTTGGCCGACCTTCGGGAAGAGGGACTGTTGTAAAAGTACGTAAGGTGAAGGGCCCTTTGCCAGACCAGATATGAAATTTTCCCTATTCTTTGGTTGGGAGTAGATCCAGCTAGGCGCCATAGCGCCCGGACGGGAGTTGATGCCCCGGTTCCCCATTTCTGCTAGAATCGCCCTGTTCAGACCCCGGCATCAACCCAATATTTGGAGGTAACAGCGATGCCTTCCTTTTGGGAGAAGATTTCAGTAGACGGTCAGGAAATGGATGTTTACACCAGCGCCCCCAGCGGCTCCGGTCCCTTCCCAGCGGTGATCGTGAGTCAGCACGGAGGCGGCGTAGATAAGTTTATCCAAACCATCTGCGACCGCTTTGCCGAGGCGGGCTTCGCCGGAGTGGCCCCGGACCTGTTTCACCGAATTACCGAAGAACAGCTGCAGAGCAGCGGCCTGACCCGGCGCGAGCTTCTTAGCGATCCGCAGACCATCGCCGACATCAACGCCACCGTGGATTGGCTGCAAAACCACCCGGCCATCGACGGCCAGCGCATCGGAATTACCGGCTTCTGCATGGGCGGCCGCGAGGCCTGGCTGGGGGCCGCGACCAACTCCAACATCAAGGCCGCGGTTCCTTACTACGGAGGGAACATCCAAGCCCCCTGGGGCGATACAACCCAGACCCCCTACGATCTGGCCAGCGGCATCAAGTGCCCGGTGCTCTTCCATTTCGGTGAAGTCGACACAAATCCGTCCCAGGACGACATGCGGAAATACGACACCGAGTTGACCAGGCTGGGGATATCGCATCAGTTCTACACCTACCCCGGGGCGAACCATGCCTTCATGGATTTCACCACGGACCGGTACCAGAAGGAGGCCGCCGATGCCTCATGGCCCCGAACGTTGGAGTTTTTCTCTCAGCACCTCAAGGGTTAGCCGGGCCGGAGCCGGGCCGGAGCCGGGTCGATCCCGGCCTGACTTCAGGAATGCGGAGGTAGGTTGCCATGCCATCTTTTTGGGATAAAGTACAGGTGGGAAACCGGGATATGGAGCTTTTCGTCAGCACGCCCACCGGAGCCGAGCCCTTTCCGGCGGTGTTGGTCTGCCAGCATGGTGGGGGTGTTGACCAGTTTATCCAGACCATCTGCGACCGGCTGGCCCAGGCCGGCTACGCAGCGGTGGCTCCCAACCTGTTTCATCGAATCAGCGGCGAGATGCTGCGGGACGGCTCCCAGCGGATACAACATCTCCGCGACTCTGAGGTGCGTGCCGACATCGATGCTACCGTCGACTTTCTGCTGAAGCACTCGGCCATTAACGACGACCGCATCGGCATTACCGGTTTCTGCATGGGCGGTCGGGTGGCCTGGCTGGGAGCGGCCACCAATCCAAATTTCAAGGCGGCGGCTCCCTACTATGGGGGCAACATTATGGTGCCGTGGGGTATCACCGACCAAACTCCCTTTGAGCTGACCGGCGGAATCACCTGCCCGGTGTTGTTCCATTTCGGAGAGCTGGACCTGAACCCTTCGCGAATGGACCTGCGCAAGCTGGATGATGAGCTGCTGCGTTTCGAAATCCCCCACCAGTTTTTTACCTACCCGGGAGCGGACCACGCATTTATGGACTTCACCGCCGGACGATATAACCAGCAAGCCGCCGATGAATCTTGGCCTCGCACCTTGGAGTTCTTCACCCAGCACCTTAAGGAGGCGCCAGTTAGCAGCTAGCTGGAGGCTTTAGGCTTTCGGATTCTTAAAGAGGCCCTCTCCCCTGGCGACTGCCAGTGGCGAACGGCAATTAGCACGCCGGCGACAAGGATTTTCGGATACAGGAGGATGGAATGGCTAGAGTAGCTCTGGACCTGGGAGATAAGAAAGACCTGCAGCTGATAGGCGCCACTGGTTGGCGTGTGGCCCCCGGCCTGGTGCCGGGAGAACCCAACCAGGGGCTGGTGGCAGAGCTGATGGCGAGCCCGGCAAGGCTGCCGGACTATGACGATTCCGGTTGGGATAAGGATGTCGACATCCAGGCCCGCTATTCCAAGGGGTTCACCTTCGCCTGGTATCGGCTGGCCTTCACAATCCCTGAGGAGGTCAAAGGCCAGAAGGTAGCCGGCAGTCGGGTTTACTTCGAGACTAACGTGGACAACTATGGGGAGGTTTACATCGATGGCAAGATAGACCGAACCATAGGCGTGGTCACCGGCAACAACGTGAACAAGCGAGTGCTGCTGGAGGAACCGGCGGTCCCGGGCCAGAAGCACCTGATCGCGGTATTGGTGGCCAACGCTCCCCTGGGCGAGCCGGTAGGAACCATATTCATGCGCTTTGCCACCCTGGCCTTTGAAGAGGCGCCGCCCCGGTCTTAAAGCCCCAGATTCCGGGAACCGGCAGCGATAGGAGTGACTTTATGTCAACCAGATCCTTCGCCGGACAGGTCAACGCCCCGGAGTTTCCCCCGGATATCGAGTGGGTAAACACCGACCGCCCGATAACCATGCAGGAGCTTCGGGGCAAGATAGTTGTTCTGGATTTTTGGACCTACTGTTGAATTAACTGCGTTCACATCTTTCCGCAGTTGCGGAAGCTGGAACAGAAATATGCCGCCGAGCTTATGGTCATCGGCGTGCATTCGGCCAAGTTCCCCAACGAGAAAGACAAGGAGAATCTCTACAAGGCGGTGCAGCGGTACGAGCTGCGGCACCCGGTAGTCAACGACTCGGAGTTTCAGGTATGGCAGCAGTACGCTTGCCGCGCCTGGCCCACCTTGATGTTCATCGACCCCCAGGGCAAGGTCATCGGCAAGCACGAGGGTGAGCTCCCCTACGAAGCCTTCGACCAGATGCTCGGTGAGATGGTTACCCAGTTCGACCAGAAGGGCCTGCTAAACCGGTCGCCAGTTTCCTTCACCCGGGACTCGGAGCCGGACCAGACCCTCTCCTTCCCCGGCAAGCTCCTGGCCGATGGTCCGGGAGATCGGCTTTTCATCTCCGACACCAACCACAACCGCATATTGGTTACCTCGCTGCAGGGCGAGGTAACGCAGGTCATCGGCTCGGGCCAGCCGGGTTTGGATGACGGGGCTTTCGGTTCGGCGACGCTGAATCACCCGCAGGGGCTGGCACTTTGGGAAAACCGGCTGTTTGTTGCCGACGCTGAGAATCACGCCCTGCGCCAGGTGGACCTGGACACCCAGCGGGTGACAACCATCGCCGGGAACGGCAACCAGGGCAACCGTAGGGAAGGCCGGGGACCGGGAGCGGACATGGAGCTAAACTCACCTTGGGACCTGGCCTACCACGACGGAACCCTTTACATCGCCATGGCCGGCGCCCATCAGCTCTGGTCGATGAACCTGGCGGAGGGCCAGGTGGGTCCTTACGCCGGCAGCGGCCAGGAGTCCATCACCGACGGCGCGCTTGCAACCGCAACGCTGGCTCAACCCAGCGGAATCACCACCGACGGCGATCGGCTCTACTTCGCCGACAGCGAAACCAGCGCCATTCGCTCGGCCGAGCTGAACCCCACCGGCCGGGTTCGGACCATCGTGGGACAGGACCTGTTTGTATTCGGCGACGTGGACGGCTCCGAGCACCTGGCGCGGTTGCAGCACCCCACCGGCATCACCATCCATGACGGTATCATATACATCGCCGACACCTACAACCACAA
>JADFQT010000247.1 GCA_022561675.1 Chloroflexota bacterium | reverse complement strand
CGCACGCATTAGAGGAGCGATGGACCACCTCAACGTGGCCGACGCTGCTGCCGAGGCAGTTGTCTCTGCCTCTCAAGTGACCCCTTGGATAGACTCATTGGCGAGGTCAGGATTGGCACTGCTGGCGGTGCTACGACAAGACCGGGCGGTTGCTATGGAACAGTACGCTGCCCTGGAACCGCGGCGGGGCACTTTGGTAGCCGAGGGCTTCCTCACTGTTGACCGCCTCCTCGGTCTTCTGGCCCAGACGATGGGCAACCTAGACCAGGCTGTGATCCACCTCGAGGAGGCCCTGGCCTTCTGCCGCAAAGCGGGCTACCGGCCCGAGCTGGCCTGGTCCTGCCATGACTACGCGGAGGCGTTGACCCAGCGTAACGAGCCAGGCGACCGTTTCAAGGCCGTGTCCCTGCTGGAGGAGTCGCTATCTATTTCCACCGAGCTAGGGATGCCCCCCTTGATGGAGCGGGTGACCCTGCTTAAGGAGCAAACGGCGGTGGCGCCGGCCAGGGCCCCTGCCTATCCCGATGGCCTGACCAACCGAGAGGTGGAGGTACTCCGCCTCATCGTAGCCGGTAAGACCGATCGGGAGATTGCCGAGGTGCTGTTTATCAGCGCCCGGACTGTGGGCGGTCACATCAGCAACATCCTCAACAAAACCGCTGTAGCCAACCGGACTGAAGCTGCGGCATACGCCACCCGGCACGGCCTGGCCTAGCCTGCGTAAAACTGTTCCAACAACCGGAAAATGGGTCCATAACTTGCGCTCGACTAAATTAAGGACCCCTTTTTCAGAGTATCCGAGCTTGGGGATGGGGGTTAGGAAATTGCCTTTGGCGATTCAAGTGCGGAACATATCTCTCCCGACCAAAGCTGTCTGCGTACGGTTGGTGGGAAGCTGGCCGTTCCCCCTAGCCCGCACAGCCTTGACTAACCTTCCAACTCTTCCAGATTGATCCCAAGAAAATGGGCTAATTCCCCGGTTGATGGTAGAATCAAGTCCGTCATTGCCCCCCAAGGGATCCCACAACGGGGGACCCCACAACAGTATTTATCCCACTAGCAATTCGGTAGCAAAAAGGATGGTCTGCTATGCACCCACCCGGTGGTCCGCGCCAGCCCGAAATGGATTTCGACCAGATAACCTCCCGCCTGCGGGATGGCTTGGGCAAGTTCACCGGCCGCTTAGGCGGCGGCGGCGTAGGATTTTTGATTATCGCCGTCATCGGCGTGGCTGTCGCCATTTGGCTGGCAACAGGTATCTTTCAAGTCGGTCCCGGCGAGCAGGCGGCCCGCCGCCTGTTCGGAGAGAAGCAGGACCTCATCACCACCCCGGGGCTCCAGTGGTGGTGGCCCGGGCCGGTGGGACAGACAAACACGGAAGTGGTAACCCAGACTCGCCGAATGGAGTTGGGCTTCATCAGCAACGAAGCGGGCAGCGTCGCGGCCCGGGGTGAAGAAGCCCTGATGATCAGCGGCGACCTGAATATCGTGGACGTTCAGATGGTGGTCCAATACAACATCAAGGACCTTAACGCCTTCTTGTTTAATGTCGACGACCCGGGCGAGGAAACCCGCGCCATCGCCGCCGGGCGCCCCGACGGTCGTACCTTGAAAGACGCCGCTGAGGCCGCTCTAAGGCTGGTGGTGGGTCAGTCGTCCATCGACGATATACTGGTGAGAAACCGTGAACAGGTGGAGGTCCGTACCAGAGACGAATTGCAAAATATTATGGACACTTACGAATCCGGCATTGATGTGATTTCAGTGCAGCTTCAGGACGTGAAGGCGCCGGAGGAGGTTCGGGATGCCTTCGATGACGTGCTGCGAGCCCGCCAGGAGCGAGATACCCGCATCAACCAGGCCCGAGCCTTCGAGGCAGACATAATTCCTCGGGCCGAGGGTGACGCGGAACGAATCAAACAAGGCGCCGAGGCATTCAAGCAGGCCCGAATTGCCAGGGCAGAGGGTGAGGCCGACCGGTTTACGTCAATTCTGCAGGAGTACAGGAAATCTAAGGAAGTAACCCGGCAGAGGCTATACCTGGAGGCGATGGAGGAGGTCCTGCCCGGAATCACCAAGATTATTCTCTCGCCAGATGCCCAGTCGGTTCTGATATTGGGCGGAGATGGATCTCTGACTCCGATACCCATCGGCCCCACGCCTTAAGGCTATTTCGTTAATCGTATGCCGTAGGGCTATATTGCAGGGCATTGGGCCAAGGTGGGGTTGGCACAGGAGACCACCACAACCATCATCCATTGGATGGTGTGCCCATAGAGATGCTTTGCAACCGTGGCGCGACCCACACGCCATAGGCTCTAATCCTTAATCGCGTAGAAAGTACCCTCTTATGAAATTATAGAAATGGTTTCGCTAAATTGATCTGCTAATTTAGGAGAGTTGAAATGGAAGTGTTTTTCCTGCTACCCATATTAGCTATAGTTTGCTGTGGCTTGCCACTGCTCATCCTTGGAGCAGTCGCCCTGTTTAAACGGGGGAAGGCTCGACTACGGGAAATACCTTCAGCTCCGTCCCTCACCCGAGAGCCCGAAGAAGTCAATGAACTCCCTTCACCCAACTGAATCTGCTGTCCGGAACGTCCCAGCCTCCAACACCTTGGCAGCCTGTACTACCAGATCTACGCCACCAGTGCTTGCCCTTGGAGGGCAGGGTGGGCTGGTCCGGACTAGTGGGCGAACTCCAGCCCACGCAGGTCTCCTTCGCGATGTCCATGGCCTGATCCACGGGCCAGCTTTTTGGTACATCCCATGTATTGAGACCCCTATAGTGGTCCCATCTACTTCAGATTTACTCATCTATGGATTTTATGGATTCTCATTCCAGCTGTAACAACTTTGCTCTAAATAATAGTCAGGCCAGGGGCTACACTGCGTTTCACCGCCATTACTTGGCCAAGTTAAATTCTCCACTCAGTCGCTCCAACGCTTCGCCAGTCAGGCGATATATAGTCCACTCATTTACTGGACTCGCGCCAAGGGCTCGGTAGAAACGAATCGCTGGCTCGTTACGGTCGAGCACTGACCATTCCAGCCGCCCACAACCCCGTGTCACAGCTATGTGGGCGACGTAACCCAAGAGGGCCCGACCCAGACCACGGCCCCGCCATTCTGGCAACACAAATAGATCTTCCAGGTAGATGCCTGAGCGCCCCAGGAAAGTAGAGTAGTTTTGAAAGAAGACCGCTAAGCCAACAGGCTCCGTGGCACTGTAGCCGATGACGGCCTCGGTGCTGGCCTGCTGCCCGAACAGCGACTCACGTAGGTCGTCCTCGGTGGCGACGACTTCATGGGACAGCCCCTCGTACTGAGCCAGTCCCTTAATAAATGACAGGATCAGCGGGATGTCGCTCTCCGTGGCGGGCTCGATACGAAATTCGCTGACATTGCTCATGGTCATCCTGCAGATGGATAGCTCATGATCGAATAATGTAGTGGGTCTGAATATACGCCGCTTCCCAGGCCATTTGACCCATAGCTTCTTCCGCTTGGTCTAGAAGGCGGTCTATCTGGCGCTGAACTCGCTCACTGGCCATGGTGGCGCCTCTCCGTTGCGGCTGGAGATAGCCGCATTGTACGCAGGGCTAATGAGGGTGGCAACCTGAGCGGAAATTCACGCAATTTGTCCAAATCTTCCGCTATTGGAGGTTTTCTAAGAACCG
>JADFQT010000246.1 GCA_022561675.1 Chloroflexota bacterium | reverse complement strand
AATGGAGTGTCCGCGGGCAGGGCTCCCGCGATGCTGTAGATCTTGGTGGTTTCCAGAGCTTCCTGCCGGGACATTCGGGGCAGAATGGAGGGCAGGGAACGCGCCAGCAAAGTCTTGCCGCTGCCGGGCGGACCGTTGAAAAGCAGGTTATGAAATCCGGCGGCGGCGACCTCCAAAGCCCGCTTGGCATGCTCCTGCCCGCGAATGTGGGTCAAATCCGACCCGACCATCGCCGCTGCTTGCTCCGGAACAAGGCCGTTGCTTTCAACCGGCGTCACCCGGGTCGTCCCCTGCAAATGACCGATGAGGCCGGTAAGATTTTCTATTGGGAAGACCTGGATACCATCAACCAACGCCGCCTCGACGGCATCAGCCGTTGGAACGAATACCGCCTCAAATCCCCGGTCCCTGGCCACTGAGACCATGGGCAAGATGCCATTGGTATGACGCAGGCTCCCATCCAGGGACAGTTCGCCCAGAAACACGGTGGATTCCGCCGGAGGCCCGACCTGCCCCGAGCTGAACAAGATGCCGGCGGCAATGGGAAGGTCATAGGACGGCCCCGCCTTTTTCAGGTCGGCCGGCGCCAGATTCACGGTGATCCGCCGCATAGGAAAATCGCAGCCACTGTTGCGCAAGGCGGCGCGGACCCGTTCCCGAGATTCCTGAACCGCTGTATCCGCCAGACCTACGACGTTGAAGGCCGGCAGCCCTGGGGAGATATCCACCTCGACCTGAACGATGTACCCTTCCAGACCCACCACCGCACAGGTTTGAGCCATCGCTAACAACGATCGTCCTCCTCGCCACTGGGAGGTATCGCGGGTATATCCCGGCCGGGCAGGCTATAGGGAGTGAATTGAGGAGATCGATAATCAAGTCCCGGCCAATTTCCAGCCGAGCCCAACTATACGGGAAATCTCAGGTTGGCGCTATCCCAAACCGACAGTAACCTGGTAAAGGTCAGCGGCCACAGAGACCGGCCCGGAAAAATGCTGGCGGGCTTCGTCGATAAGCGGCCCGTGCTGGTAGTGAAAAGGCGTGTCTATGTGGGTCATAATTAGCTCCGATGCTCCCGCCAATTCGGCCGACCGGGCAGCTTCCCCGGCCGTGCTGTGCCCCCTTCGGCTGGTGCTTTCCCGTTCGGCGTCGGTGCTTAGAGCCTCGTGGATTAGCACCCTGGCTCCCTGGGCCGCCTCCACCAGGCTGGGGCTGAAACGAGTGTCCCCCGAAAAAACTACCGCCAGCCCATCCCGTTCAACCCGCCAGCCCACCGCCCCGCTGATGTGATCCACCGGGAAAGCCGAGGCTCTTACGCCAAAGCCCAAGTCCAACCACCGGCTGATCGGTACGGGATGCCAGCTGACCAGCTGCTTCCCCTCGGCAGAGGCTACCCCATCCCGGTTCACCGAGTGGGTAATGCTGGTGGCCTGGAACAGGCGCATAAGCCCCGCCGCCGATTCCTCGCTGCAATGGACCTCCAGGGGAGCCCCTTCCGGCTCCAGCAAAGTTCGCTGTCCTTGCAGATGGGGTAGGCCGCCCATGTGGTCGGAATGGTGATGACTGAGCAGTATTTGCCGAAAACTCGTTGCCAGCATTCCCAGATGGGCGCCGTGGCGCAGGAGGGAGTTACCCGAGCTGGCGTCCAGAAGGACTCGGGGGCCGCCTTCCCAGTCCAGGACGATGGCAGTGTGGGCGCGATAAATACAGTTACCCGCCCCGGTGCCGAGGAAGGTAATTTGCACCGATGTCATGGATTAACAGTGGGCCTGCTGCCTTCCCATTCCGCCAGCTTTAATTCCAGCTTCCGCTGCCTCAGGGCGAGGGTCAGATCGCCCCGAGTGCGCTCCAACACGCCACGCATGGCATCGGTGCTGCGGCGCAGCCCTCCGGTTACTCCCTCCGGGAAATCCACGGTTACCAGGATGCCGTATATTTCATCCATCACATCCATGAACTCTTCGCAGTGGTCGAAGGCGTCGTGACGCAGCGCGTCCAAAATACTGCGGCGTAGCTCACCGATGACCTCAGCCAGGCCATTCAAGAAGGCCGGTGGGTCCACGTCCAAGTCCTGCGGAGACGGAATCTCGCCACCGGACACCACCGCCAGGGTGACATTGGCCTCGGTATACTCCTTTCTGGCGTCGGAAAGGAAACCAGCGTAGTAAATCTCTGGATTATTCTCCCTGATCGGTCTGGTTTCCTTGAGGCGGGCCCCCCCTTCCTCAATCAATCGGCGGGCCTCGTCAAACTCCGCCCGGTGCACCGCCCTGATGGCGTTGGCCGAGAAGCGAATAACCTCCCTGGATACGGCCAGGGCCTGTTCCCTAGCCTGGTGCCGGGAGCTTAGCTGTTCTATAGCTTGGGCAGCAATCTTAGATAATTGGTCGCTGTAGGGCGATGGCATTAAATCTTGCCTCCGGCAGTACGGATAGCCTCCACCAACTTCAGAGCTGCCGCTTCCGGTTCCGCCGCCAAGCCGACCGCCGCGGTTACGCAGATAGCGTCAGCCCCCGCCTCGACCACTGGAGCAACATTTTCCGCGGTGATTCCTCCAATGCAAACCAGGGGCACTTGGGTAACCGCCCTGGCTTCCTTCACCCGTTCCGGGCCCTGGGGACCCTTTCCGCCCGGCTTGGTGCTGGTCGGATAGATTGCCCCGAAGGCGACGTGGTCGGCGCCCATCTCCTGAGATTCGATCAGCAACGGGATTTCCCGATTGGACCGTCCCAACACCTGTTGGGGCGCTAATACGCGGCGGGCGTTGGCCACCGGCAGGTCCGTCTGGCCCACGTGGACCCCCACCGAATCCGGACCGATGGTGGCGGCCAGATCCACGTGGTCGTTGATGATCAACAGAACGTCGTTGGCCTGGCACAATTTTTGCAACTCGACGGCCAGAGGCAGGATTTCTCCCTTGTCGCGCAGCTTGTCCCTCAATTGAAGCATCCTGGCTCCGCCTTGAACCGCGCCACGGGCGATATCCATGGGGTCCCGGCCATCTGTGACCTGCGGATCGATGATTACGTACAGGCCGCGAACCCGATGAGCTTGCTGGCGACGCAAGGTCACGCCTATCTTATCCTCCAACCCGCTCAGCGCACCCGTAAGACCCACCTTGGCCGCTCCGCTATCCGGCCATCCCAGCCGTTCTGCTGAATCCAAGAGCGCTCTAGCCATTTCTACCAGGGATAAGGCCCCGGTCAGGGTAAGGGGGACACTGCTCACCGCCGAGTCGGGTGAAGGCCGAGACTCCGCCTTTAGGGCTGCGGAAAAAGTAGCGGTGAAAGCTTCGGTCGCCGCTCGGACTTGTCGAGAAGAGGATTGGTCATCCAGCAAATTGGGAACATCCTCGGCCAGCGCGGTTAAAACGGGTATCAACGCCCCCCAGTAGGGATTATTTAATTCTGGCCCGGACGGTCGGACTGTCATGTATCCAGCCCCTTGGGGAGGTCGCCCTCCCTAGCAGCCTCAATGGTGTCCCGCACGCCCTTCGGCATGTCAATCCCGTAACGCTCAAATCCGGCTTCCAGGTGCCGGCCAATGTTGCGGGGGTCGCTGTAGTAGTCGGAGGAAGCCGCGGCGGCGGACGGGTAGCTGTCATGCACCGACTGGGTGGTCTTGCCCGTGGTAAAAGAGGACATTCTTCGTTGCATATCCGGGCTTTCGCAGTGAGAGCAGATGGCTTTCAG
>JADFQT010000245.1 GCA_022561675.1 Chloroflexota bacterium | reverse complement strand
ACCCTTGGCCGGCACGTTCTGGTAATTTAGCCCATGCCTGGTATTCCCAACGACATGGCGCTCCTCCTGCTGGCGGTATTGCTGGACCTGGCGGTGGGAGAGCTGCCGGACCGTCTTCACCCCACTGTTTGGATGGGCAAGACGGTCTCCTGGAGCGAGAAACTGGCGCCCGGGGGACAAAGGTCCCAGCTGGTTTACGGCGCGGGAATTGCGTTGCTGATTCCGGTGTTTTGGGGTGGGCTGGCATACTTGGCGAAAGAAGGGCTACAGCAGTTGCATGAGGTGTCCTATATATTGGCGGGAGCGGCGCTGCTGAAGCCCACCTTTTCGGTGAGGATGCTGTTTCAGGTGGCCAGATGGCTCCGGACGTTGATCGCGGCCGGCGCCATCGACGAGGTTCGGGCCAACATGCCCTCTCTGGTTAGCAGGAATGTGGACGATTTAACTCTGGAGCAGGCCACGGCGGCTACTGTGGAGTCGGTCTCGGAGAACCTGACCGACAGCATCATTGGGCCCTGGCTGGCCTTCGCATTGTTCGGCCTGCCCGGGGCGTTTGCCTATCGTGCTGTCAACACGCTGGATAGTATGATAGGCTATCACGGTAGATACGAATTCCTGGGTAAAGCATCGGCCCGGCTGGATGACCTGGTGAACCTGATCCCGGCCCGGCTGACCGCCTTGCTGCTGGTGCTGGCCAGCTTCTTCCTACCTGGCCAGCGAGCCGCCGGAGCCTGGCGTATCATGTGGCGGGACCACGCTCGCACCGCCAGTCCCAACGCCGGCTGGACCATGAGCGCTATGGCCGGGGCCTTGGGCGTGGCGTTGGAAAAGGCGGGCCATTATCGGCTGGGGGATGCCACCAGGCTCCAACAGCCCGAGGACATAACCCGGGCGCTGCAAAGCATGGCGTTGGTTTCGGCTTTCGGGCTGGCTTTGGCAATTGGACTGATCTACTTGAGAGATTGGCTTATCTAGAGGGGCCGCGCTGGAAGCCTTAGAGGGTGTTTAAAAATGTGGTTTCCCCGGGAGATTGGGGGGATTGTGACCCATCCTAACCTCCCCTTATGAACGGGAGGGACATTTTAAATACCAGCTTAACTCCCCTCTGGACAGTCGGCAGGCAAACTGGCTGCGGCGTGAATTTGCCGTGAATTTGCCGTGAATATGATGGTGAAAATGGCTCGACCGGTAGAGGCAGCAAGTGATTCAGGAACGGCCTGCCAGCCCTCGCGGGCCCGGCCGGTTCACGGCGGCATCAAGCCGGAGCAGCTTCGGGCGTTGGGGTTGAAGCCGGATGAGGTTCTGGACTTTAGCGCCAGTGTCAGCCCGCTGGGTCCGCCCCCAGGCCTGGAAGAAGCCCTGCGTGGGGTGGACCTGACCGCCTATCCAGACCCGGCGTGCCTGGAGCTGAGGGAGGCCCTGGCCGGCCACCTGTCCGGCTCTCAGGCCGGGAGGATTACCCCGGAGCAGGTCCTGCCGGGCAACGGCTCTACCGAGTTAATCCATCTCCTCGCCCGGGCGTTTCTTGCTCCGCCGGATTTTGCTCCAAAGGAGGACGGCGCCAGCCCCGAGGCATTGTTGCTGACCCCCACCTATGGAGAATACCGGGGGGCTTGCCTGCTGGCCGGCGGTGCGGTCTCAGAATTGGAAGCCGACCGGGAGCGGGGATTCCGCTGGGACCTGGCGGAAGCCCGCCGGCGCATTGCCCGGACCGTTCCCACGACTATTCCCAAGACCGCCGGCGTGGTAGAAAAGCCCAGTAAGGGGAGGCCCAGCCTGGTATTCTTGTGTAATCCCAACAACCCGACCGGAGTATACCTGGCGCATAATGAAGTGGAGGCGCTGGCCCAAGCCTGCGCTGAAGCCGGCGCCCTGCTGGTGGTGGACGAGGCCTACCTGAACTTTGTGGACAGCCCCTGGGACTCCCTGGATTTGCTGGAGGGAGGCCACACGGTCCTGCTCCGCTCCATGACCAAGGACTACGCACTGACCGGGCTGAGGCTGGGCTACTCCCTGGCCTCGCCGGAGGTTACCGCCAGGCTGGCCTCTTTCCAACCCGACTGGAGCGTCAATAGCCTGGCTCAGGCCGCGGGAAGAGCGGCATTGGCCGACCGGGATTATCTTTCCCGGACCAGGGAGGCGGTAAACGCTGCCAAGGAATACCTGATTCAGGGACTGGGTAGCATGGGATTTATCATCCATCCATCCGCCGCCAACTTTCTGCTGATTGAAGTGGGGGATGGCGGGTGGTGGGAGGACCAGTTGATGCACCGGGGCATCTTTGTCCGGGATTGCGCTTCTTTCGGCTTGCCCGACTGCATCCGAATAGGCATTCGGGCCCAGGCAGATTGCGAAAAGCTGGTTGCCGCCGTTGCTCAAGAGAAGCGGCCCTGGCCGGTGGTGCCCGCCGGTTCATGACAAAAAGTCTTCGCTATTCCCAATATTTAATGCCTAATAAGAGGTCCTAGCAGAAATGGGTCGGCTCTACCTGGTCCGGCATGGAGAAACCGAATGGAACGCCGAGGGGCGGCTTACGGGCCACACTGACGTGGGCCTCTCGGAGAAAGGCCAGCGCCAGGCTCAAGCCGTGGCCCGCCGTCTGGATGGTGTGTCCTTCCACGCTGCTTACTCCAGCGACCTCAGCCGCACCGCTGAGACGGCCCGTATTATCTTGGCCCAGAAAAAGGTAACGCTAAACGCAATACCCCAGCTTCGGGAGCGCTACTACGGCGTCTTCGAGGGGCTGACGGTGGCGGAGCGTCAGGCTCGCTATCCAGATATGTTCGCCGCCTCCCTGTTCAACGACCTGGAGTTCGCTCCCACCGACGGCGAGACTATGAGTCAGGTCGGCGCCCGCATGATCGCCTTCGTCGCCGAGCTGCGGGAGCGCCATCTGGAGGAGACCGTGCTCATCGCCGGCCACGGCGGCGCTTTGCGCGCCACCCTGCCCGCCCTACTGGATCTACCCCTGAAGGCCCTGTGGCGTCTGGGCATGGACAACTGTAGCCTATCCATCGTGGACACCTATCCCGAATCCGAGGGCGTCGGGGCGGTGTTGCGCCTCTTCAACGATACTTCCCATCTAAACGGGGTCAACCGGTGACCGGCCGGGTGCTGATGGTCCAGGGCACCGCTTTTCATCTATACGGGGTTAGCCAATGACTGGCCGGGTGCTGATGGTCCAGGGCACCGCTTCCCACGTGGGTAAGAGCGTGCTGGTTTCCGCCTTCTGTCGCATCTTCCGGCAGGACGGTTTTCGGGTGGCTCCCTTCAAAGCCCAGAACATGTCCAACAACTCCTACGTGACCCGGGACGGCGGCGAAATTGGCCGGGCCCAGGCGGTCCAGGCCGAGGCCGCCGGGGTGGAGGCCCAGGTGGAGATGAATCCGGTTTTGCTCAAACCGGAGGCGGACCATATAGCCCAGGTGGTGCTTATGGGGCGGCCCCTGCTCTCCGCCCAGGTCAAGGATTACTTTGCTCTCAAACCCCAGCTATGGGAATCGGTCAGCGCCTCCCTGGACATCCTGCGTCAGCAGTACGATGTTGTCGTCATCGAGGGCGCCGGCAGCCCGGCCGAAATCAATCTCAAGGCCACCGAAATCGTCAACATGCGGGTGGCGCTGTACGCCAAATCCCCGGTGCTGCTCTGCGGCGACATCGATCGGGGCGGGGTTTTCGCCGCGCTGGTGGGCACGCTGGAACTGCTGGAGCCCGAGGAGCGGGAGACCATCAAGGGCTT
>JADFQT010000244.1 GCA_022561675.1 Chloroflexota bacterium | reverse complement strand
GAGCTGCACCGTCGTAATAACGAAAGTCGTCGATAAATCTCTCACATCTGGATGATTAGCTAGGCCGACGCGGTGGAGGGGACTCTTCGTCCACTCAGGCACAGGCGTTCCCAACTACATTTGAACCGAAAAACTAAGCCTTAAAGCCCCCATTTGTGAACCAAACATCGGCATGACTACGTGGACATAACAGCTGTCTAACGGCCCTCGAACACTCGACTTCTCTATCCTTACCAGGCAAGGATTCCCCAGATCGATTTTCGATATGGAAAATGACTCTCTCAGCCGTTACCAAGGTCTGGCGAAGTCTGGACCAGATTTGTTGGCTTCATGTTGATCTGAGTCGAACCAATTAGGTTTGGCCCCCATCGATTCGTGTAGTCACCTTGGACTGCAAATTGTAAACACTGGACCTTCTCCCATCAAGGGAGAAGGGGCTCTTATCAGGCCATACCAGGCCTCCGAATCTTCCCCAGTTCCAACTGGGGAGGGACTGGTCTAGCGTCCGCTAGGGGTTGCGTCCACACAGCCCCAGCAGCTTATCCCGGTCGCTGGCATCAATGGGAACAGTAACCTCCGGCCCAAAAAAACCTCCCTCCCGGTTGCCCTGCAGCATCGGCGACATTACTTGAAGACAGGCGTCGGCCATCGAGCTGTCCATGGCGGTGTCTAGGTTGGTGGCCTTAGCCAGGTCCCACTTGTGGATCAGAATGTCGCCAAAGGGGAACATCAAGAAGTTGCCCGCCGGCATCTCGCCGAAGGGGGTGGTAATCACCTTCTCCAGCATTCCGGGGGCCTTGATTGCATCCAGTACCTTATTAGTCACGGCCGCAAAGGCTGCCTGAGCTCCTTCTTCGGGCAGGTCACCATCTACGGCAAAGGGGTCTACTCCCTCTCCGCCGGTCAACGTCCGGTGAATCCATTCGGCCACCAGGAGATTGTGATTTATCAGCTGCTTGACATTCCATTCGGTGCAGGGCGTGGAACCGCTCAGCTGAGACGCCTGGACCCCGCCGATGATGGGGATCATGTAGTCCCGGGCGCCCTCATAAAGCTCTATGGGGTTTGGCGTGCCGGCCTGAGTCATTTCGTCTCTCCTATTCTATTTAGTGTGCCGGTGTTCACGATGTTTCCGAAATCTACCACCCCTAATGGGGCGGAAACTAGCCCGTATTAGCCACCAGGGTGCTCTGGATTGTACCAGCCAGGTCGGTGACCTGAGTGATGTCGGACCAGGCTGCGATCGTTTGCTCAACCCGGTCCGCCGGTAGAGCCAGCCCCGCGTTGACCTGGAACTTGTGCTTGATGCTGTCAAATCCCCAGGGATTCTTCTGCCCTCCCAGGATATCCTCCCGGGCCGTGGTATGCTCGATTACCCGGCCGTCCTTCAAAGTGATTCGAATCGGCAGGCCCAGCTGGAAGTCGGTAGTGCCCTCCTCAGACTTGGCCATGACGCGAGTCCGCACCTTGTCCATGACCTCTTGAATCTTAGGATCCGCGATCTTCTCCGGCGTAAAGGTTCCAATCCCCACCTCGTCGTCCACCAGGGCCGCGGCTACATTGTACTTGGCACTGAACTTCCCCTTCAGCTCATCCTCGGGCTCGGCGTAAAGCATCACCACCGACAGATAGGATTGGTCCACCTCAGCGTTGACCACGTCCTCATAGGTAAAGTTGTGCTCCCGCATCATTCCGAAAAGGCTGTCGAGCATGGCGTGGTTGCCGCCACAGCAAGGGTACTTCTTGATGATCAGAGCGTCCTGCACCCGGAAAGGCTTCCCCATGTTCTCGGCCATCTGATCCAGATCGTAAATTCCCTTGCCCAGAACCGTGGCGGCGAACCCGAAGGGGTGTTCCAAAACCTGGTCGCCGGCGGTCCAGCCTCGCTGGGCGAGCTGGGCAGCGGTGACGCCGTCCCGGCCGGCCATTCCGGCATGCAGCGGCTTGGTCATGGTCCCGAAGTTGTGGATCAACCCGCTGGACATGGATCCGGCGATTCCCAGCGCGGTGGTGGTCTGGGTTTGGTCCAGCTTGAGCAGCTTGGAGCAAGCCGCCGCGCACGCCAGCCTGCCAATGACCGCCGTGCTGTGGAAGCCCTTATCCATCTGGTTGTATTTGGTGGTGTGCTGGAGGGCCAATCCCAGTTCGCAGCCGATGACGTAAGCCTCCAGCAAATCCCGGCCGGTGGAGCCCAAATGCTCCCCAATAGCCAGCAGGGCCGGAAAGATCGCCACCGTGGGGTGACCGAACCCGCCGAAGTCATCGTAATCCAGGGCGTGTCCCATGGTCCCATTGGCCAGAGCCGCGTTCGGCAGAGTGGTTTTTACTCCGGAGGACAATATTGTGGCCTCCGGTACGCCGCCCTGGTCGCTCACATACTGCTGGATCAGGTCGCCCAAAGGCTGCTTGGAACCCGCCAAGATGACCCCCAACAAGTCGAAGCAAGACTCGTTGGCTACCCGAATCGCCTCCGGTGGAATATCTTCATAGGTTGTATTAACGATCCATCTGGCCACAGTCTCGGTTGCACCCATGTGGTTAACCTCCATAAATATTAAGGAGAGTCCGGCTCGGCGGAAGGCTGCTCGCCCGCGCTGCGTTCCCGCAACGATTATATACATCGGGCCGAGTAAGGCAAGTTCCTAAAATATTGCCAAGATGAAGCACGCCGGGGGCGGCTTGGTGGCCCATTAGACCCCCCTTGGCTTTGCTAGGGGAGCCGGCGAGCGGGTCTTTCGATTGTCATTGCGAGGGCCGCAGGCCCGAAGCAATTTGATGAGGGTAAGGAGGGACTGCTTCGCTCCGCTCCTAATGACACAGGGGAGAACCAAAAGGCCCACGGCTCAGTGGGCGCTGGCGTAGCAGGATCGAATAGCTGGAATCCCCGGACTGTCTTGTGCTCCCGGAATTACCGGAATATACTGCCCGGTATCATGGAAGAGCGGGAAGAGCGCCAGGAAGTGCCCAAAGACGATCTCAGTGAACTGGCACTGTTCCCGCTGAACCTGGTACTGTTTCCGGGTATGCGTCTTCCCCTCCACATATTTGAGGAACGGTATAAAGCGATGATCGGCGCCTGCATCGAAGGGGAAGAGCCCTTCGGGGTCCTCCTGATCAAGGAGGGACAGGAGTCCGGTGAGCCGGCCGAGCCTGTCCAGGTGGGGACCACCGCGCGCATCACCCAGGTCAACCGCCTGGAGGATGGACGCATGAATATCCTGACCCAGGGCGAGCGTCGATTCGAGTTGGTTGAACTCATTCAATCCAGGCCCCACATGGTGGGGCTGGTCAGGTACCTGGAAGAGGGGTCGGAAGAGGTTTTGGAGCCCCTGCTGGCGGAGATTCGGGAGGGTTACACCACCTTCTTGAAGCAGCTGGCCACGGTGGCAGGAGGCTGGAACAGCCGGGTGGATCTGCCGGAAGAGCCGTCCCAACTGTTTAGCGAGGTCATCGCCAGTCTGTCCTCCAGCATAGAGGTACCCACAGAGGCACGCCAGCGATTGCTTGAGACGCCGGCAATCCAGTCTCGGCTGGAGCTATTATTGCCGCTACTGAAGCAAGGCAACGAGCTGATGCAAGAGAAGGCGGAACAGAGCAATCCCTTCCGGGGTCACCGCCTCAATTAGCCCACTTTTAGACTGCGTCTGCCTCCACCAGACAGCTGCTCTGAAAATAGCCCGTCCGCCCTTCGACCGGCTCAGGACGAACGGCCCAGGCACCCGCTCGTGGTGAGCCGGTCGAACCATGGGCCGGCCTGCCTATTTTT